>NZ_DAIOFX010000028.1:0-21319 GCF_036745535.1 Dissulfurispira sp. | reverse complement strand
AGGAGGAAAATATGAATATCATTGTCAATGGCCGTCATCTGGAGATAACGCCTGCATTAAGGAGTTATGCCGAGGAGAAAATCGGGAGGTTCGAGAAGTACATCTCCAATATTACCGAAGCTGTCGTGACCCTCAGTGTGGAAAAGTACAGGCATAAGGCAGAGGTGCTTCTAAAGGTCAATGGAGTCATGATCCAGGCAGAAAGTGTAACAGGCGAGGTCTATTCCTCCATAGACGAGGTTGTGGAGAAGCTCGAGAAACAGGTTCTCAAGCACAAGGAGAAGATACACTCCTACAGAAAGGGAGGGAAAAAAGGCTCCTGCAGCAGTTGCAGCAGGGATAGCCGAAAAGGGAAGGATAATTAAAAACAAGAGATTTGATATGAAGCCAATGAGCCCGGAAGAGGCTGTCGATCAAATGGAGCTTCTTGATAAGGACTTCTTTGTCTTCAATAACGATGCAAGTGGCGTTATTAACGTCGTCTATCGAAGAAGAGACAGCAATTTCGGACTGATAGAACCGGTGAAATAGTGAGAGTTGTTATCGTCAGCGGGCTCTCGGGTGCAGGCAAAACCATTGCCCTGAGGGCCCTTGAAGACATCGGCTATTTCTGCATAGACAATCTTCCTATCACACTCATAGAACCATTTCTTTCTACCATCAAAACCAAACAGGACATAGAAAAGATAGGCATAGGCGTGGATATACGGGAGAAGGAGTTTCTATCCGACGCCTATAATATCCTGTCCTTTCTTAAAGGGCAGTACAGGATCGAGATACTGTTCTTAGAGGCGGAAAAGGATGTGATGTTGAGAAGGTACAAAGAGACGAGGCGTCCTCACCCAATGTTGTCCATACGCGGTGAAATGAGCATGGAAGCGGCCGTAGAAGAAGAGAGAATGCTGCTTTCGGTTATAAGGGACGCTGCCGATAAGATAATAGACACTTCAAACTATACCCCCCACCAGTTGAGATGCCTAATAACATCAATGTACGGAAATGTGGTAGAGACACAGGCCATTAATATATCGCTCATATCATTCGGATATAAATTCGGTGTGCCGCAGAATGTAGACCTTCTGTTCGATGTCAGGTTCCTGCCCAATCCGTATTTTATTCCTGAACTTAAGCCTCTAAAAGGCACCGACTCCGTTGTATATGACTTCGTCATGAAGAATAATGAGACAAAGGAATTCTTAGGTCATATAACACGTCTCATTGATTTTCTGTTGCCGCATTATATCAGGGAGGGAAGGACATATCTCGTCATGGGCATAGGATGCACCGGAGGGAGGCACAGGTCTCCTGCAATTGTAGAGGATGTTTCAAAATATATAAAAGAGAAGCACGGCATAAAGCCGAATGTAATACACAGGGATATGGAATGATTTATCTTGATCACAATGCCACGACTCCCATCGATGAAGATGTAAAGAAGGCAATGGCTGATGTCTTCCAATTATTTGGCAACCCTTCAAGCAGCCACAGCATCGGCAGGGCAGCAAAGGCTGCTGTGGACAGTGCGAGAAAACAGGTTGCTGATTTAATTGCATGCGATCCTTCAGAGATAATTTTTACATCAGGGGGTACGGAATCGAATAATCTTGCCATAATCGGCACTGCTTATAAATATCAAAAGGGACATATAATAACATCCGTTGTCGAGCATCCTGCTGTTTTAAATCCTGTGAAATGGCTTGAGATGAATGGTTTTGCGGCTACCTATCTTCCGGTGGATTCTGAGGGAAGGGTCAATCCTGATGATGTAAAAAGAGCAATAAGAAAAGATACTATTCTGATAACTATTATGCATTCCAACAATGAGACAGGAGTGCTTCAGCCTATTCAAGAAATTGGCATGATTGTGCGTGAGCACAACATAACATTTCACTCGGATGCTGCACAGAGCGTCGGGAAAATGGATGTGAAGATCTCTGAATTGATGGCCGATATGCTTACTATTGTATCGCACAAGTTTTACGGACCCAAGGGCGTCGGCGCATTATACTTAAGGAATGGAATTGATGTGATGCCCATAATGTTCGGTGCAGGGCACGAAAGAGGAATAAGGCCGGGAACAGAGAATGTCATAGGGATCTCCGGCCTCGGAAAGGCATGCGAAATTGCTGCGCGTGATATGCCTTTTAGATATGAACGCACACTCAAGCTTAGAGACGCACTGTTTTCTCTATTGGAAAGCAAACTCGCTGTTAAACTCAACGGGCATAAGACAATGAGGCTTCCGAATACGCTTAATGTATCTATAATCGGGTCAAGGGGCAATCTACAAGACCCTGCGGGGGGTCAAGGGTCAAGGATTTTAGGTGAAGATATTGTGGAACAATTAAAAGATAAAGTTGCTTTTTCTGCAGGCTCTGCATGCCATTCAGGCATCAGAAAACCTTCGTCCGTCTTAAAGGCAATGGGATTGTCAGATGAAGATGCCCTTTCTTCAATAAGACTGAGTGCAGGTAAAGATAATACCATCAGAGAAATAGAAGATGCCGCAGAGATGATAATTCAGACCGTAAATGAGTTAATGAGTTAATGGGCTGAACTCATACATTTATCTACCCATTTGCCCATCTACTTGTAATTATAATTTTAATCTAATTAATTATAAAAAATTATAATCGCCCAAATCCTTGACAAAAAAAAAGGCGTGTGGTAATGTTCAATCCAACGTTTTCAAAAAGGCCATAAAACAAAGCACGGCGCTGGGAGAGGCGTCAAAAGAGGGGTGTAATATGTTAGAGTTCAATCAGTGGTTTTTTGTTCTCCTCGCGAATTTTCTTGTCCTGTTTTTCGTACTCAACGCAATCCTCTTTAAACCCCTTGCAAAGGTATTCAAAGAAAGAGAAGCTGCTACAGCCGGCGCCCTCGATGAGGCGAAATTATTGACTGTAAAAAAAGAAGATGCCATTGCAAAGATGAATGCCGAGCTCATGTCAGCTAAAAACAAGGCAAAGGAGATATTTGATTCATTAAGGGAAGTGGGAGTCGCAAGGCAGAAAGAGATGCTCTCAAAGGCAGAGGCTGAGGCAGTGGAGATGATAGAGAAGGCACGGAAGGAGTTGCAGGCAGAGGCTGAAAAGGCAAGGGCAGCATTAAAGGCGGACATCGAGAAGTTATCGGAAGAAATCGTGAGCAAGTTGGTGAAGGCATGAAAAAAATTTCAAATTTCAAATTTCAAATTTCAAATTTATTGTTTACTGTTTGCTTTTCACTATTCTCCGTGACTGCTTTTGCAGCAGAAGCTGGCGGCGAGCACGGCGGTTCGATAATGGAGTGGGTATGGAGAATAGTTAATTTTGCAATACTCGTATTTATTCTCGTTAAGTTCCTTAACAAACCTCTTAAGAACTATCTTCAGCAGAGAAAAGAACTGATAGAAAAGAGCATCAAAGAGGCACGGGAGGCAAAGGAGCTTGCCATGAAGGCACTTGCAGAGGTTGAGGAGAGACTAAAGGTCAAGGATAAAGAGATGGAGGAGATTATTTCCTCTGCAAAGAGTTCAGGCGAAAAGGAAAAGGAAAGGCTTATAGAAGAAGGAGAGAAATTAAAGGCCAAGATTCTGGAGCAGGCAAAGACAAATATCGAATACGAGGTCAAGAGGGCAAAAGAGATGATCAAGGCAGAGGCGGTGGATGCAGCCATGCAGCTCGCAGAGGAGAAGATCAAGGCCAGGATGACAAAGGATGACCATGAGAAACTCCTCGCAGAGTCTTTAAAGCTGATGCATAAAATTAATTAAAAATTAATTAATAAAATTAGAGGGAAAAAATTGAAAAAGGTAAAAGGTGTAAAGAGATACGCCAAGCAGTTTTTAAGCACAGCAGATTTGACCGAGGTTCCACAGGCCATTGAGCAGTTAAGCGCCATCTCCAGCCTGATGGAAAAAGACAAGACATTTAAAAACCTCATGGTGAGTCCCATATTCAGCGAAACAGAGAGCCAGCAGATAATCAGCTACATGGGACAGAAGCTCAAGATGTCAGAGAAGACCGTCAAATATATCCAGTATCTTTCCACATCAAAGGCTATCGGTGCGATGCCAGAGATAGTAAGTGCCATAGTAGCGGCATATCTCGATATGAAGAAAAAGGCAAAGGCAGTTGTAACATCCCCTGTCCAGATAACTAAGGATTATGAGGATAAACTGAAAACATCCCTCAAGGAGATTACCGGCAGGGACATTGATATCGAATTTGTTATAGACCCCGCCCTCCTCGGCGGTGTCCGCATAAAGGTCGGCAGCACAATGTATGACAGCAGTATAAAAGGCCAATTAGGGCTTTTAAGAGATAAGCTTATAAAGGGGTGAGAATATGGAAATCAAAGTGGAAGAGATCAGCGAGTATCTGAAAAAACAAATAGCCGATTTTGAGAAGCGCGTTGATGTCAGCGAAGTCGGCGTCGTTACCAATGTGGGTGACGGTATCGCCAGAATCTACGGCCTTGACAACTGCATGGCATCAGAGCTCCTCGAGTTTCCCAACGGCGTGTTCGGAATGGCGCTAAACCTCGAAGAGGACGTAATCGGTGCGGTTCTCTTCGGTGAGGATACCCTTATTAAAGAAGGCGATGTGGTAAAGAGGACAGGAAAAATCATGTCCGTCCCTGCCGGAGAAGAGATGGTAGGCAGGGTTATCAATGCCATCGGCCAGCCCATCGACGGCAAAGGCCCCATCAATGCGAAGTCAAGCATGATAGTCGATGTCGTTGCACCTGGTATTGTTGACAGGCAGCCTGTCAGAGAGCCTCTCCAGACAGGAATAAAGGCAATCGATGCCATGATCCCTATTGGGAGGGGACAGAGGGAACTCATCATCGGCGACCGCCAGACAGGAAAGACAGCAATTGCCATCGATGCAATCATCAACCAGAAAGGCGGCGATGTAATTTGCATATATGTCGCAGTCGGTCAGAAGAGGGCTTCTGTTGCCCGTGTTGTCAAGACCCTCGAGGAGCACGGTGCAATGGCGCACACCATCGTTGTTTCAGCAACTGCCAGCGAGCCGGCACCACTTCAGTACATAGCCCCTTATACCGGATGTGCAATCGGCGAATATTTCAGAGACAATGGGAAGCATGCATTGATCATATATGACGACTTGAGTAAACAGGCTACAGCATACAGACAGCTCTCTTTGCTCCTCAGGCGTCCTCCCGGACGCGAGGCATTCCCCGGAGATGTTTTCTATCTCCACTCAAGGCTTCTCGAAAGGGCGGCAAAATTGAGCGATGAGTTGGGCGGAGGTTCATTGACCGCACTCCCAATAATCGAGACACAGGCAGGCGACGTTTCAGCATATATTCCCACAAACGTCATCTCCATTACAGATGGACAGATATATCTCGAGCCCGACCTCTTCTATGCAGGCGTCAGGCCTGCAGTCAATGTCGGTCTCTCGGTCAGTCGTGTCGGCGGCGCAGCACAGACAAAGGCAATGAAGCAGGTTGCAGGAACCCTCAGACTCGACCTCGCACAGTTCAGGGAGCTCGCAGCATTTGCACAGTTCGGCTCCGACCTCGACAAGGCGACACTGGCCCAGATTGAGAGAGGCAAGAGAATGGTCGAGATACTGAAGCAGGACCAGTATGTGCCGCTCCCTGTCGAGGATCAGGTGGCCTTAATCTTTGCAGGTTCTCAGGGGCATCTCGATGACATACCTGTTGAAGCGATTAAGAGATTCGAGGCCGAGTTCCTCTCTTTTATGAGAGACAAAAAGGCTGATGTGAAGAACGAGCTGAAAGAGAAGAAGGCAATTGACGATGCCATGAAAGAGAAGCTCAATTCTGCGATTGCCGAATTCAAGAAGGGCTTTATTATTTAGTAAATGAGTGAATCAGTAAATGAGTAAATGGGCAAAATATTACTCATAAACTCATTAACCAATATACTCATTAACTCATAGGTGAGAGGAGAATAAATGCCTGGTTTAAAAGAGATACGAAGGAGACTAGGCTCTGTCAAGAGCACAAAGCAGATCACCAAGGCTATGAAGATGGTTGCAGCAGCCAAGTTCAGAAAGGCACAGACGAGGCTCCTTGAGCTCCGTCCCTATGCAGACAAGATGAATTTGGTGCTCACATCCCTTGCAAAGACGGTGGAGACAGGGCATCCGTTGCTTGAAGTGAGACCGAGGAAAAAAGTTGAAGTGCTTGTCCTTACCAGTGACAAGGGACTCTGCGGCGCCTTCAACACCAATATAATGAAGGCTGCATTCAAGCTTATTAAGGAAATCCAGTCAGAAGGCATAGAGGTGAGCGTCAGTGCCATCGGGAAAAAAGGAACGGACCTCTTAAAAAGGAGAGGATTCACACCGCGCCAGTCGTGGGCTGGCATCTCGGGAAGGGTGTCTTACCTGAATGCAAAAGAAATCACCGGCAATATTGTAGAAAACTATATTAGTGAGACTTTCGATGAGGTCATTCTCATTTACAATGAGTTCAAATCCGCCCTTGTCCAGAAGGTTTCTATTGTTCGACTTTTACCACTCGCACCGGTAAAGACCGAGGAGTCCGAGTCACAGGAGCTAACAGCAGCATTCCTGTATGAGCCTTCACAGCAGGCCATATTCGATAACCTGCTGCCGAAGAACCTTGAAATACAGGTCTTCAGGGCATTGCTCGAATCGCAGGCATCGGAAGAGGCAGCAAGGATGACCGCAATGGAGAATGCTACGAAGGCTGCCGATGACATGATAGCAAGCCTGACACTGCAATATAACAAGGCAAGACAGGCATCCATTACAAAAGAACTTATGGACATCGTTGGTGGTGTCGAGGCGTTAAAACAATAATTTGAAATTTGAAATTCCTTTAGGATACAGGAGGTCGTAAAAATGAACGAAGGCAGAGTATCTCAGGTAATCGGTGCAGTTGTTGATGTGGAGTTCGACAAGGAGCTTCCGCCAATACTTAACGCATTGAAGATAGAGTCTATGGGTGATGCTGCAAAGGGTATTCCTGCTCTTGATATTACCCTCGAGGTTGCGTCCCATCTCGGAGACAACAAGGTCAGGACCATCGCCATGCAGACCACAGACGGCGTTGTGAGGGGCATGAAGGTTGTGGACACAGGAAAGCCCATATCAATCCCTGTGGGAAAGGGCACACTCGGAAGGATTATGAATGTTGTCGGCGACTCTTACGACAAGCTCGGTCCTATCGAGAGCACCGAAAGGCTGCCCATTCACAGGCCTGCGCCTGAATTCGTAGACCAGGAGCCTGTATCACAGGTCTTTGAGACAGGCGTTAAAGTCTTTGACCTTCTTGTCCCATTCGTCAGAGGCGGAAAGATGGGAATGTTCGGAGGTGCCGGTGTCGGAAAGACCGTTGTTATTATGGAGATGATCCACAACATCGCCTTGAAGCACGGCGGTGTCTCTGTCTTTGCAGGTGTCGGTGAAAGGACAAGGGAGGGTAATGACCTCTACCGTGAGATGAAGGAATCGGGCGTTGTCAAGAATGTCGCCCTGATTTACGGACAGATGAACGAGCCTCCCGGAGCGAGATTGAGAATCGCCCTCACAGCCCTTACAGTAGCAGAATACTTCAGAGATCAGGGGCAGGACGTTCTTATCTTCATAGACAACATATTCAGATACACCCTCGCTGGCTCAGAGGTTTCGGCACTCCTCGGAAGAATGCCTTCTGCAGTCGGTTATCAGCCGAACCTCGGCACAGACATGGGACAGCTTCAGGAAAGAATTACAACAACAAAGAAAGGGTCAATCACATCGATGCAGGCCATATACGTCCCTGCAGACGACCTGACCGACCCTGCTGTTGCAACTGCATTTACACATCTCGACGGAACAGTTGTTCTCTCAAGACAGATTGCAGAGCTCGGTATCTATCCTGCTGTCGACCCGCTGGATTCAACATCACGCGCACTTGATCCAAAGGTTATAGGCGATGATCATTATGCTGTTGCAAGAAAGGTGCAGTCAATTCTCCAGAGATACAAAGAGCTTCAGGACATTATCGCGATTTTAGGTATGGAGGAGCTTTCTGAAGATGACAAGCTCACGGTCTCAAGGGCAAGAAAGATACAGAGGTTTTTGAGCCAGCCATTTTCGGTTGCAGAGGTATTTACAGGAACACCCGGAAAGTATGTAAAGCTTGAAGATACCATAAAGGGATTCAGGGCCATTGCCGACGGTCAGTATGACGATATGCCAGAGCAGGCATTTTATATGGTAGGAACCATTGAAGAGGCCGAAGAAAAGGCAAGGAAACTCGGCTGGAGCAGATAACATTAAATTTCAAATTTGAAATTTCAAATTTCAAATTAAGGATAGGATATGGAGAATAAATTGAGGTTGGACATTGTTACACCGTATGGCCTTGTGTTGAGCGAGGATGTTGATGAAGTAACCGCAGCAGGCACAGAGGGGGAATTCGGTGTATTGCCGGGGCATGTGCCTTTCATTACGACGCTGAAGGTCGGGATGCTCACCCTAAGAAAGGACAACAAGACAGAGTATGTGTTTGTGAATTCGGGCTACGCCGAGGTCTCTCCTGACCAGGTAGTGATTCTTGCTGATAGTGCAGAGCGTGCAGAGGATATTGATGTTGAAAGGGCGCTTGCAGCAAAGAAACGTGCAGAGGAAAGGATTGCACAGGCTGAGAAGTACGATTTTGGACGGGCAATTGCAGCCCTTGAAAGGGCAACCATAAGGATTCATCTGGCTGAAAAGAAGACCCCTCGCTAATAACTGGCAAATATATACGATAAGGGGGGCAGCTTTTGCTGCCCCCCTTTATTTGTTTAGAGTCTTCTTCTGAAAAACGAAAAAAAATACTCTTTCAATTTTTCTTTTAACGGTCTTTTATGCCACTCCTCAAGGTTTAGCCTGATGGAGTGCTTTAAATCATCTTCGAATATCTCATTCATTTGCGCTGCGAAATCAGCATCGAGGATTCCCACATTCCCCTCGTCATTGTATCTCAATGACTGGAAATCGAGATTTGTGGAGCCTATGACACTCCAGCAGTCATCGAAGATATATGTTTTTGCATGGAGGATTTCACCTGTATAATTGTATATCTCCACGCCTGCCTTTAAAAGCCTCGAGAAAAAAGCCCTTCCTGCATATGATGCAGCAGGCACATCGCTGATGCCGGGAACAAGCAGTCTGACACTTACTCCACGGTTTACCGCATTTTCCAATGTTTCAACCATTCTCCTGCTCGGCGTGAAATAGGCAGTCGTTAAAGCGATGCTTTTTTGAGCATGGTTGATGCTGTAATAAAGAAGTCTCCTCATCCTTCTCCTTCCCCTTGCAGAACTGACAAAGAGGGGGATTGCAGGAATGCCATCCTTTAAATTTGAAATTTGAAATTTGAAATTTGAAATTTCGATTGGTTCCCCTCCCCATATGTACCACCATTTCTTAAATGCCTTAAAAAGATCGTCCACTATCGGGCCTTCGAGCATTATTCCCGTGTCGCGCCATCCCCTGCCTTTGGTCCGCAGATGGAATCCGCTGTACTCGTTGGCAATGTTCAATCCGCCGGTAAATGCCTTTTTGTTGTCTATTACGACAAGCTTTCTGTGATCCCTGTGCACATAATTGAATGGAGACGTCCATTTAAAAGGACGGGATGCCCTTATTTTTATGCCAGCGTTTTTCATATCCTTCCAGAAACTTCCCGGGGTTCCGAAAGAGCCGAAATGGTCGTAGAGCAGATATACATTAACCCCTTCCCTGCTTTTTTGTTTTAATAACTCTGATAAATCCGTGCCTGTTTCGTCATTTCTGAATATGTAGAACTCAAGGCATATTAGTTTCTCTGCATTCCTAATCGCATCAAAGATGGTAGTAAATGATTCA
Organism: Dissulfurispira sp.; assembly: GCF_036745535.1. Lineage (NCBI taxonomy): Bacteria > Pseudomonadati > Nitrospirota > Thermodesulfovibrionia > Thermodesulfovibrionales > Dissulfurispiraceae > Dissulfurispira > Dissulfurispira sp. Next base: position 11,474 of record NZ_DAIOFX010000028.1, on the reverse strand, counting down.
TTCCCTTTCCAGAGGAGTTGAATATTGGTGGCAGAGGAAAATTTGCCTTTAAATATCTTTTCGATGGCATGCGTTGTGAATGTGTCGGCCATGTGTAATTATATCAATATTCTGTATTTTGTGTGGTGTGTTATTATTAAATATGAAATTCGAAATTCTGGACATATCGGGTGATATTGGCATAAGGGCTTATGGGCAGAGCTGCGAAGATGCGTTTGTGAATGCGGGCATTGGTATGTACAGCCTGATTACGGACATTGAAAGGATTGACGAAAAACAGGCAATAGATATAGATGCCAAAGGCGATTCGGTGGATGGTTTGCTTGTTTCATATCTCAATGAACTGATATTTCAGTTTGATACCTATGGATTTATCGGCAAAAGAATAGAGATAGTCACTTTCAGCAATCAGCCTTCGGCTTTTATTAAGGTAAAGGTATACGGCGAGGAGTTTGACCCCAATAGGCATGAGAGGAGGCTGCTTGTGAAGGCAGCGACTTATCATAATATTAGGGTAGAAAAAATAAATGATAAATGGGAGATCGAGGTTGTGTTTGATATTTAATGGAGGTGCGTCATGTCCATTGAGAGACTTAAAAGGATAGATGAAAACAGGCTGGAAGTCCCCGGCGACTACAAGCCCGGGATGAGGACGAAAGGGATTATTTATGTGGATAATGTTTTTGAGAAGGAACTGGAATCCGAATCCATCGAGCAGGTTGCGAATGTGGCCACGCTTCCTGGTATTGTTGGCGCATCGCTGGCAATGCCTGATATTCATACAGGCTATGGGTTTCCCATCGGCGGCGTTGCTGCCTTTGATATTAAAGAGGGAATAATCTCTCCTGGCGGTGTCGGGTATGACATAAACTGCGGGGTCAGGCTTCTAAGGACTAATTTTAAAAAAGATATTCTTGTCCCGAAACTAAAAGAGCTTATTGATGCCCTTTACAATGAAATACCATCGGGTGTTGGCTCAAAGGGCAAAATTAGACTCGGCCCGGAAGACGAAGAAAAACTGCTTTTAAAGGGTGCGAGATGGGCTGTTGAAAAGGGGCTTGGAGACGCATCAGACCTTGAAAAGATCGAGTCTGGAGGATGTCTTGAAGGAGCAGACCCATCCATTGTCAGCCAGAAGGCATACGAAAGGGGAAGGGCTCAGCAGGGGACTTTAGGCTCGGGTAACCATTTTCTTGAGGTTCAGTATGTGGATGAGATATACGATGAAAAGACAGCAAATGCCCTCGGTCTTTTTAAAGATCAGGTAACTGTTATGATACATTCAGGTTCGAGGGGATTCGGCCATCAGGTGTGCACGGATTTCCTTGAGGTGATGGGCAGGGCTGTCCAGAAATATGATATTGTACTGCCTGACAGGGAGCTTGCATGTGCGCCGTTTAACAGCCCCGAGGCGCAGGATTATTTTGCTGCAATGAAGGCTGCTGCAAACTATGCATGGGGAAACAGACAATGCCTTATGCACTGGACACGGGAAGTTTTTATGTCTGTATTTAATGTTTCGCCCTCAGAACTCGGCATGGCATTGATTTATGATGTTGCCCATAACATTGCAAAGATAGAAGAGCACATTTTTAATGGAAAGAAGAAAAAATTAGTGGTTCACAGAAAGGGTGCTACACGGGCATTTCCTCCGGGACATCCCGAACTGCCAGCAGTTTATAGAAACTTAGGACAGCCTATTATTATCCCTGGCGATATGGGCAGGGCATCATTTGTTCTTATCGGTACAGAAAAGGCGATGAATGAGACATTTGGCTCCACGTGCCACGGTGCAGGAAGGGTGATGTCAAGGCATCAGGCAATCAGGCAGGCAAAGGGGCGGGCTATATGGCGCGAGATGGAGGATAAAGGTATAATTGTGAGGGCTGCTGGAAGGGAAACCCTTGCCGAGGAGATGTCAGAGGCGTATAAGGATGTCTCCAATGTAGTTGAGATTGTGCATAATGCAGGGATTTCTTTAAAGGTTGCGCGGCTGAGGCCGATGGGAGTGATAAAGGGATAGAAAAGTAATGGAGTAATGGAGTTGTGGAGTAATGAAATTAAGAATAGGCAAGATTCCTTATGCAAATCTTTTTCCTATATTCTATATGCTGGGAAAAGAGTGCGATTGCTCGTTTTATGAATTTATCGAAGGCGTGCCTTCGAGACTCAATAAAATGCTCAGAAAAGGCGAAATAGATGTAAGCCCGTCTTCATCCATCGAGTATCTGAAAAATCCATCCCTTTATCAGATTATCGAAGGCCATTCCATCAGCTCCAGAGGCCCGATTGGAAGCATCTTGCTTTTCAGTAAAAAGAATATTCATGGATTGAATAACAGCACTGTGCATGTATCTTCACAGTCAGAAACATCTGTTGCCTTGCTTGATATTATCCTTAAAAAATTTTACGGTATTCAGTGTAAAATGCAGGTGTCACGGAATCCCGAAAACTCAGGTGCTGAGGCATTCCTGCTTATTGGCGATGATGCAATTAAACAAGGGTCAAGGGTCAATCTACAAGACCCTGCGGGGGGTCAAAGGTCAAGGGTTTACGACCTCGGAGAGATTTGGTATGAAAAAACAGGTTTGCCATTTGTCTTTGCTTTATGGATTGCGAGGAAGAAACTTTTTGAAGGTCAAGGGTCAAGGGTCAACGGTCAAAAGGAATTGTTGAATAAATTTGTCAAAGATTTGAATACAGCAAAAGAGATTGCTTTAAAGAAGCTTGTAGAGATTGCACAGCACTCGCCAATGAAAGAGTTCATGTCAGAAGAGGAGATTATCTCTTACTGGAATAAGATTGACTATGAGCTTACACCAGAGCATAAGAGAGGGCTTGATTTGTTTAATCGATATCTAAAGGAACTATCTTGTTTTTAACCTCAAATCTATCTAAAAACCTTGAGATTTTTATATAAGACTGTTAGTATATAAGTCAATTTAAAATGTGAATGGGCGTATGAGTGAATGGGTAGATGAGCAGAGTTTTTTACCCATATACTCATTAATTCTTTTACTCATTAACTTAAAAACAATCGGAGGTGTTAAATGTTTCTATTTAATTTGATTACAGAGGCGTATGCCATGGGTCCTGCTCCTCAGGCAGGAGAACAGGCAGGTGGGGTGCAGGGCATGATCATGAGCCTGCTTCCCTTGATACTTATCTTTGTGGTCTTCTATTTCCTCCTCATAAGGCCGCAGCAGAAAAAGGCAAAAGAGCACAAACAGATGCTCGAAAACCTTAAAAAGGGCGATAAGGTAATAACTGGAGGCGGCATCTACGGAGTTGTTGAAAGCGTTGGCAATAACACCATTGTCTTAAAGATAGCCGAGAATGTAAAGGTGAAATTCGGAAAAAGCTACATCGCTGCCGTAAGGTCGGCAACGGACGAAGACTAATTGGAGACGCGATATAAATGAAGAAAGGTGTATTCTGGAGGGTAATCCTTATAACTCTGACTGTAGTAATCGCTGCAATTTTCTTTCTGCCAAACACACCGTTGTTTCAGGGCATGCCTGATTGGTGGAAGAAGACCATGCCTAACAAGGGCATGGTCCTCGGGCTTGACCTTCAGGGCGGATTGCATCTGGTTTTTGAGGTGGAAGGAGATAAGGCCGTAGAGATTGCCACCGAAAGGATTGCATCCTCTTTGCCAGGAATCCTCGAAAGAAAAAAGATTCAGGCAAGCGTAAAAAAGGATGGACTCCTTGTGGTTGTGACACCTGCCAATATGGATATAAGAAAGGTTATAGAGGATACGTATCCTGTGCTGACACTTGCGGAAGGCAGCGGTGTGCTTAAATACAAGCTTTCTGCAGAGGAGGTTCAGAGGATTAAGGATGCGGCCACAGACCAGGTGCTCGAGATTATAAGGAACAGGATAGACCAGTTCGGCGTCTCAGAGCCGGTTATACACAGACAGTCGGAAAATGAAATCGTTGTCCAGCTTCCAGGCGTAAAAGATCCCAAAAGGGCGGTGGAGATTATAGGTAAGACGGCATTGCTTGAATTCAAGCTTGCCGATGATGAATCACCTCTCGCTGCAGAGTTACCTGCTTCCATAATGCCAGGAGAGGAGACACAACTTTTCGAGAGGTTCAGAAACAGGATCCCTGAAGGGGATGAGATACTCTTCCAGAAGGTTATAAATAAAGAGACAGGCGTTGTCACAAAAAGACCTGTCCTCCTCAAAAAGGAAACACTCCTCACAGGCGATCTTTTGACAGAGGCAAGGGTCAACATAGACGAGAGGTTCAACGAGCCGTACGTCTCCATTAGATTTAATCCGGCAGGAGCAAAGATATTCGAGGATATAACAGGGCAGAATGTAAAGAAGAGGCTCGCCATAATCCTCGATGGAAATGTGTATTCCACACCTGTGATTCAGGAGAGGATAAGCGGAGGAGATGCCCAGATAACAGGAAGCTTCACAATGGATGAGGCAAAGGATCTTGCAATCGTATTGAGGGCCGGTGCATTGCCTGCTCCTGTTAAGATACTCCAGAATGTTACTGTCGGGCCATCCCTCGGAAGGGATTCCATTGAGGCCGGCAAGATGGCGGGTATTGTGGCTATAATACTTGTTGTTGTATTCATGATCTTCTATTACAGGCTTTCGGGGGTTATAGCTGATTTTGCACTTGTTTTGAATATCATACTTTTGTTGGGTGCAATGGCATCCCTTAATGCAACCCTTACCATGCCCGGTATTGCAGGTATAATACTGGCAATAGGCATGGCAGTCGACTCAAATGTCCTTATGTTCGAGAGGATGAGGGAAGAGATAAGGACAGGCAAGACACCGAGGGCTGCGGTTGAGAGCGGATATAAAAAGGCATTCTGGACAATATTCGATTCCCACGTAACGACACTTATAACTGCTGCCGTATTATTCCAGTTCGGAACCGGCCCCATAAAAGGCTTTGCGGTTACATTGAGCCTCGGCGTTGCCATAAATCTCTTCACAGCACTTATAGGGACAAAGACTGTCTTTGACGTCATCCAAACCAAGAAAGAGGTCAAGAGGTTGAGCATATGATAGAACTGCTGAAAGGCACAAATATAGATTTTATGGGTAAAAGAAGGTATGCCTTTATAGTTACTGGCATACTGTCGGTGCTTGGTATTATAGCTATTGTTCAGATAGCTCTTGGTAATGCAAATTTAGGTGTTGATTTTGCCGGTGGAACCGCGGTGCAGATAAAGTTTGCACAGTCGGTATCTCTGCATGATGTCAGGAAAGCATTGGAAGAAGGAGGGCTGAAGGATTTCGACTTGCAGGATCTGCCTACGGAGAATAAAATTCTTATAAGGGTGAAAAAACAAGAAGAGAAACTCGGAGGCTTTTCCGAAAAGATAATACAGGTTCTTTCCAATAAATTTTCAGATAAGAAACCTGTTGTGGATTCCACTACAGAGATAGGCCCTAAGGTTGGATCGAAGCTGAGAAAGGATGCATTATGGGCTGTATTAATGGCTATTGTGGGTTTGCTGATATATGTAGGCTGGAGGTTTCAGTTAAGATTCGGAGTCGGTGCAACCATCGCCACATTTCATGATGTCCTTGCTGTTGTCGGCATCTTTTATGTACTCGATAAAGAGATGAACCTGATTGTTCTAAGTGCCCTGTTGGCCATTGCAGGCTACTCCCTTACCGATACAGTTGTTGTATTTGACAGAATAAGGGAGAATATGAAACGCATGCTGAAAGAACCAATAGAGGCTGTTATTAATAAGAGTATCAACGAAGTGCTTTCCCGCACTATCATAACATCCTTTACAACATTTCTTGCAGCCCTTGCATTGTTTTTATTCGGCGGGGAGGTAATACACGATTTCGCCCTTGCCATGCTTATAGGCTTAGTGATTGGAACATACTCTTCCATTTTTGTTGCGAGCCCAGTTGTTGTGCTTCTTGGTAAAAAGAGGTAAGGAGTAGGTGTTTAACGGCACAACATACAAATGGCTGGTAAGCAGAACCAACCCTGAGTATGTTGATTATGTTTCGAGGATTGCCTCTGTATCTCCTGCATTTGCACAGGTATTAATAAACAGGGGAATTAAAACACCCGACCATCTCTATGCCTTCCTCAATCCTGCCATTGACAGGCTGTCAGACCCATTTGAGTTGCCTCACATTAAAATCGCCATAGACAGGATCAGGGAGGCAAAAAGAAACGGCGAGCGGGTTCTTGTCCACGGAGATTACGATGCTGACGGCGTTACTGCAACGGCAATAATGGTTGAGGGTCTGAAAAAAATCGGTATTGATGTCCACTATTTCATCCCAAACAGAATAGCCCACGGTTATGGATTCGGCAGTGCAGGAATTGAAAAGGCAAAAGAGGTGGATTCGAAGCTCATCATCACTGTGGACTGCGGAATTACATCATTTGATGCTGTCTCCACTGCCAATTCCCTCGGAATAGATGTGATAATTACAGACCATCATGAACCTGCAAAAAAGGCAATAGGCAATGGGCAAGAGGCAATAGGGGAATACGAATTGCCGGATGCTCTGGCAATTATTAATCCCAAGCTCCTCAATTCATCACTTGTCACTCATCACTTATCACTCTTATCCGGTGCTGGGGTGGCATTCAAGTTCGTAACAGCCCTTTTTGAGAATAATATCGATGATGTATATGAACTTTTAGACCTCGCTGCGATCGGGACTGCTGCCGATGTTGTACCTGTGATCGGAGACAACAGGATCATCCTCAAAGAAGGCATTAAGTTGGTACAGTCGGGTGAGAGGGTCGGCATCAGGGCTTTGAAGGATGCATCCGGAATTCGATCGGACTTTTTTAAAACTTCATTTTTGCACTATATTCTCATACCCAGAATTAACGCTGCAGGCAGGATGTCAGATGCGAACGACGTTGTCAGGCTTTTAACCACAAAATCAGAGGCAGAGGCAGGAGAACTTTCCAAATGGCTCCATGATTTGAATTCAAAGAGACAGGAAGTAGAGGAATCTGTTTATAATGAAGCCTTGGAGATGCTCCAAAAATTCGAAATTCGAAATTCGAAATTCAAAATTGGTGGAGCCATTGTCCTTGCATCGGAAGGATGGCATCACGGTGTGGTTGGTATTGTGGCATCGAGGATTGCAGAACAATACTACAGGCCGACATTTATACTCTCCATAGAAAACGGCGTGGCTAAAGGCTCTGCGCGGAGCATCCCTCCTTTTGATATTCATAACGGCCTTACGCTTTGCAAGGATATCCTTAAAAGATTTGGCGGACACAAACAGGCAGCAGGGTTGAGTCTTTTATCGGGGGATATTGAAAAGTTCAGGACAATGATCTCGGATGTTGTAACTAATACTCTTTCTGAAGATGACTTCGTCCCTTTTTTGCATATCGATGCTGCCGTAAATATGTCCGATATCAGCATAGGGCTTATAGATGAAATTGCGAGACTTGAACCCTTCGGTTACGGCAATGACGAGCCATTATTCGGCGCAAGAGGACTGGAAGTAATACAACCGAGGATCGTGGGGAATAATCATCTCAAGATGCATCTAAGGCAAAACGGACGCAGGATAGACAGCATAGGATTTGATTTTGGAGGGCTTTTGAATACTGTTGAAGATAATGCATTGATTGATGCCGTGTTTTTGCCGATAATAAATGAGTGGGACGGCGGGAGATATCTGCAGTTGAATCTGAAGGCGATAAGGAAAACACAGAGTAATTTATGAAAGTTACAGTTAATGATTTTTTGAAGATGAAGCAGGAAGGGCAGAAGATCACAATGCTTACCGCCTACGACTATCCTTTTGCACAGATTGTCGATGAGGCGGGTATAGATGCAATTTTAGTAGGCGATTCACTATCGATGGTCGTTCAGGGACTTGAGAATACCCTTCCTGTAACAATGGATGAGATGGTATATCACACAAAGATGGTTTCGAGGGCAGCAAAGAGGGCCATGGTTATAGCCGATATGCCTTATCTTTCATATCAGATAAGCATTGAAGATGCAGTAAGAAATGCAGGAAGATTTATTAAAGAGGCTGACGCACAGGCAGTGAAAATAGAAGGCGGAAAGGAAGTAGCTGAGAAGGTTGAGGCAATGACAAAGGCAGAGATTCCTGTTATGGCGCATATAGGCCTTACTCCTCAGGCTATTCATAGGATGGGAGGATACAAGGTGCAGGGCAGGACAGAGGAGGCAGCAAAGACACTTTTAGAAGATGCAAAGATCCTTCAGGACGCAGGTGCATTCTCGCTGCTCCTTGAGGCAATCCCTGCAGGACTTGCAGCACAGATAACAAAAGATTTAACGATACCAACAATCGGCATAGGAGCGGGGCTTCACTGCGACGGACAGGTTTTGGTTATACATGATGTCCTCGGATTGTTCGAGAGGTTTGTGCCGAAGTTTGTTAAGAGGTATGCAAATCTCAAGGATGATGCTTTAAAAGCAATAAAGCAGTATAAGGAAGAAGTCGAGAAAGGCTTGTTTCCCGGAAAAGAACATTCGTTTTAGAGGTGTATAATGGCAAAGAAATCTGTTTTGGTGTGCGTGAAAAAGGATATCGTCCATCCAATAAGCTGGGCATTGAGGGAATTTGAAAAGCAGATAAGCGTGAGGTATCTCGACACTACAAAGCAGCTTGGAATGGTTCTTGGAGATGTGGAGAACTGCTGCGCCGTAATCCTCGATTCCAACATTGGCGATGAATCGACCCTTGATTTTGCAAAGGAGATAAAGAATGATAAGCCGTCTCTGAAAATCCTTCTAATAGCCTCTTCGGGAACTACAAAGGAAGAGATAGTCGGACTTATCCAATCAAAGATAGTGAGCGGAGTCCTTATAAGGCCTTTTACTGCAGAACAGGTGAGCGACTATATTTACAAGCTCTGCGGTTTTCAGAAGCCTTCAGAGGTTCCATGGTATATGCAAACAGGGATGAAGCCGTGAAAGTCGTTACAGCCCAAGAAATGAGAGAAATCGACAGGATTACCATAGAAGACTACGGCATTCCCGGCCTTGTCCTTATGGAAAGGGCAGGGCTTGCGGTTGCATCGAAGGTCAGAGAGTTTTATCCGGATAAGAAGGTGCTCGTCCTTTGCGGGGGCGGAAATAACGGCGGAGACGGGCTTGTGGCAGCGAGGAATCTCCATAACCGGGGATTTGATGTTAAAGTGTTTCTCGCAGTAGAACCTAAAAAGCTGAGCAGCGATGCTTTAGTTCAGTATAAGATTGCACGCAAGTTTGGCTTAAGTACAATGCCTCTTAATGAGTTATTAACCCATCTTATTACTCATCACTGTCTTATCGTTGATGCAATATTCGGCACAGGTCTCAGCCGTCCTGTAAAAGGAAGTCTTGCCGAGGTCTTTAGCCTTATAAACGATTCGGATATTCCTGTTGTTGCAGTGGACATTCCATCAGGCATTTCCTCCGATACAGGTGAGGTTCTTGGAGAGGCCATAAAGGCTGATTTTACTGTTACCTTTGGATTGCCGAAGAGAGGGCATCTCCTCTATCCCGGCGCAGAATATGCTGGCAGGCTTTTTGTCGAAGACATAGGATTCCCTGCGAAGCTCCTTGCATCGGAAAAAATAAATGTTGAACTGATTGACATAAAGATGGCGTCAGACCTGATCCTGCCGAGACCCGGATATTCCCATAAAGGCGATTACGGGCATGTTTTGGTCATAGCTGGTTCAAAGGGGAAAACAGGCGCTGCACTGATGGCTGCAAAGGCATGTCTAAGAAGCGGCTCAGGCCTTGTAACTTTGGCTGTTCCGGAATCATTGCTGGATGTTTTTCAGGGAAGGGTTACCGAAGAAATGACCCTGCCATTGCCTGATGACGGCAGCGGAATGCTCTCATCAAAGGCGATAGATGTTATTTTAAATTTTGCTGCTAAGAAAATCGATGTTATTGCAATCGGCCCGGGCATTGGAGTTTCACATGACACTGAAAAGGTTGTGATGGAACTCATTCAGAGATCATCTATCCCGCTTGTGATAGATGCGGATGGAATAAACTCTATTAGCAGGGCAATAGGCAATAGGCAAGGGACAACAGGTCTTTTTAAAAAGGCAAAAGCGCCCATTATCCTCACACCGCATCCTGGTGAAATGGCGAGGCTATTGCAAGGGTCAAGGGAAGTAGAAAAAAATAGAATCGATACAGCGATTTCATTTTCAAAAGAAACCGGAGCGTATCTTGTTTTAAAAGGAGTTCCAACAATTGTTGCAGAGCCGGATGGGAATGCATTTATAAATACAACAGGAAATCCGGGAATGGCTACTGCAGGCTCAGGTGATGTCTTAACAGGCGTTATAGCGTCTCTATTGGGGCAGGGATCAAATCCTCTCAACGCATCTTTACTCGGCGTTTATCTTCACGGACTGGCAGGAGATGCAGCTGCAAGGGAAAAGGGCGAGCATTCCCTCATTGCCTCGGATATTATAGATTTTCTGCCGGCTGCATTTGTGCAATTGCTTGACAGTTAAGGCATTTCATTGTATGTTAAACACAATTCACATTGCAGGAGGCTTAATGGCAGGAGCATTGTGGTTTTTATCGATAGTTTTTGCCTTATTATTCTCCGGTATCAGCATCGCATCAGAAGCCTTAGATAAATCCACCTCAGGAATAATACTCGCACAGGCATCAAAAGATACAACAAAGGAAGAACTCCTTTTGTTTTACGAAGAAAAAGACCTTGTGGTTGCAACGAAACGGGCGATCCCTCTCAGAAAGGCACCTGCAATCGCAACGATTATTACTGACGAAGAGATAAAGAACATGGGAGCAAGGAATTTAATGGATGTGTTAAAGATGGCTACAGGGATAGGCGTATCCATAAACGAGTTCGGCAGGTACATGTTTGAGGTGAGAGGCATAAGGACAGCAACCTCCGAAAAGATACTGGTTATGATCGACGGGCACCGGCTGAATGAATCCTATACAGGAAGCGCCCTTGCAAATATTTATAATGACCTGCCTGCTGAGAATATCAAGCAAATAGAAATAATCAGGGGGGCCTGGATCTGCCCTTTACGGAGCTAATGCATTTGTGGCTGTCATAAATATAATTACAAAAAATGCGGATGATATAAAGGGTGTGGATGTATCTGCTACAGGCGGAAGTTTTGATACGAAAAAATTCAATCTCCTTGCAGGCGGTTCTTATGAAAAACTGCAGGTATCAGGCAGCATCGATTATCTAAATACAAACGGCCCGAAACTGGTTATAGATAAGGACAGATTTGCAGGACAGTCGTATACGGCAGCACCTGGAAGGACAGATCAGAATCTCGAAAAAACTGATGTGTTTTTAAAAATGTTGTACGGAGATTTGAGCTTTAAGGGACAATATGTGAACAAAGACAGGGGTGCATATATCGGCAATTCCTATGCGCTTACCGATGAGAATTTTATTACATTTCACTGCTGTCCAAAATAATCTGAAATCACAAAATCAATCCTTGTAAAATAAG
>NZ_DAIOFX010000027.1:10910-21647 GCF_036745535.1 Dissulfurispira sp. | reverse complement strand
AGGAGGTTAACCATGCCAGTATATGATTACAAATGCGGGAAATGTGGAGAGACCTTTTCTTTAATTATGAGCATTAAGGAGAAAGAGACTAAGAAGGTGAAATGCCCCAAGTGTAAGAGCGTGAAAGTTAAGCCTGTGTATTCGGGATTTTTTGCCGTGACTTCTAAAAAATCATAAGCTAAATAAAGCAGGAGGATGCAATGATTAAAAGGGCACTAATCAGTGTTTCTGACAAGAGAGGGGTTGTTGATTTTGCAAAGGAGTTGTCTGCAATGGGAGTTGAGATACTGTCAACAGGAGGCACTGCAAAGGCGCTCCGTGATGCAGGCATTGCAGTTGTGGATGTTTCCGATTACACCGGATTTCCAGAGATGCTTGAAGGAAGGCTCAAGACACTCCATCCGAAGATACACGGCGGTCTTCTTGCAAGGCGCAGCAATCCAAAGGATATGGACGATATACAGAAGCATGACATTAAGCCGATAGACATGGTCGTTGTTAACCTTTATCCATTTGAAGAGACCGTCTCAAAGCCCAATGTAACCTTTGAAGATGCAATTGAAAATATAGACATCGGAGGGCCGACAATGCTCAGGGCTGCGTCAAAGAATTTTCAGGACGTGGCTGTTGTTGTTGATCCCGATGATTATAAGAATATAATAGATGAAATGAAGTCATCCAAGGGCGAGATAAGCAGGGAGACGAAGCTCAATCTCGCAAAGAAGGTCTTTGCCCACACAGCAAGATACGACACGCTCATTGCGGATTATTTAACCGGCGTAACGGAAAAGGAGCCATCCTTCCCTGAATACTTCACGACATCTCTGAAAAGGGTTTCTGTCTTGAGATACGGCGAGAACCCGCAGCAGAAGGCTGCAATATACAAAGAGAGGACTAACGGCCTTTCCCTTCCAGATGCTAAGGTGCTTCAGGGCAAGGAGATGTCATTCAACAATTACCTCGATGCCCATTCAGCACTCATGCTTGTACTCGAGTTTGACAAGAAGGCATGCGCGATCATAAAGCACAACAACCCATGCGGGGCTGCTCTGGGCGATACTGCTGCCGAGGCTTATAAAAAGGCAGAAAAGGCAGACCCTATTTCTGCATTCGGCGGAGTCGTTGCATTCAACACAGAGGTTGACGGCGCTGCTGCAAAGGAGATGGTGGAGCTGTTCCTTGAAGTGGTTATAGCGCCATCATTTACAAAAGATGCCATCGAAATATTCTCTAAAAAGCCGAATATAAGGCTCCTTGAACTTTCAAATATGCTCGAAAAGAAAAAGGCTGCTTCATGGGATATGAAGAGGATTGCAGGAGGCATGCTCCTTCAGGGATGGGATTATTCCGGTGAGGACATAATGACGATGAAGGCTGTTACAAAACGTCAGCCCACAAAGGATGAGCTTGAGGCGCTCTCATTCGCATGGAAGGTCTGCAAGCATGTCAAATCCAATGCCGTAGTTTATGCATTCAAGGACAGGACAGCAGGCATAGGCATAGGCCAGACAAAGAGGGTCTATTCTGCAAAGATAGGCGCGATGAATGCAACAGAGCCGATAAAGGGCTCTGTTGCAGCCTCTGACGGGTTCTTTCCATTCAGGGACGGCATAGATGTCCTCCACGAAATGGGCGTCACTGCTGTTGTCCAGCCCGGCGGCTCTGTAAAGGATTCCGAGATCATACAGGCAGCAGACGAATATAATATGGCGATGATAATCACAGGGACGAGGCATTTCAGGCACTGATGAGGTCATTTAGAGAAATAAAATTACATTACAATTTCACTGCAGAGGATGAAAAGCGGCTTGCCTCTTTGCAAAATCTCATGGCTGAAAATGCGGATAAGGCAATGGATGCCCTTCATTCGTGGATATTACAGACAAAACAGGCCGCAGCTTTTTTTACGGAAGAGCGCAGGAGGATCCATATATTCGGTGCTCAAAAGAAATGGTTTTTAGACCTTTTTGGCGGGAACTACGATAATACTTATTATGAAGTTTTAATAAGGATAGGGCAGACCCATGTGAAGAAGCTTGTGGATGCCCACTTCATGAACCGTGCTGTGAATATAATAAGGAATTTCTGTGTCAATGTTATTAACAGCCAGATTGAAGATGTGGATGAGCGGGCGAGGCTCCTGATCTCTGTCGAGAAGATCCTTGATATAAACCTCGATATAATTACTTCCTCATATATAGAGGAAGAGTTGAGGACATACTCCCCTGCCTACAGGGTTAGGAATGCCCTGATAAGCTTTTCAGAGCGTTTTTCCCAGTCCATGAATCTTGTCCTTATACTTGCACTCATAGGCCTTACACTGGGCGTGGTCGGGCTGTTTGCCTATGATGTGAGAAATCTTATTACAGGCAATCTCGAACACGGGATCATCTCTGCCCTCGGTTCGATGCTGATATTGTGGGTGATGATAGAGCTTATGAACACCGAAATCGCACACCTTAAGGGCGGGAAGTTCCATATAAGCGTCTTTATAGGAGTCGCCCTCGTCACCATTATAAGAGAGACAATGATCGCCACACTTAAACACGAAAGGCCGGAGACCATATATTATCTTATCGCAGCTATATTGGTTATAGGAATAGTTTACTGGCTCGTAAAAAGAACGGAGGATAGAGGATAATGAAGGTTCTTGTTATAGGGAGCGGGGGGAGGGAGCATGCCATTGTGTGGAAGCTCTCCCAGTCGAGGCATGTGGACAAAATATACTGTGCCACAGGCAATGCAGGAATAGCAGAGATAGCTGAATGCATCGATGTGGATATGTCGAATTTCGATGCGTTGCTTGATCTTGTGAGGTATGAATGGATAGACCTCACAATTGTAGGCCCTGAAGACCCGCTTTCAAGGGGCATTGTGGATACATTCGAAAAGGAGGGCAGGAGGATAGTCGGCCCGACAAAGGCAGCAGCACAGCTTGAGTCGAGCAAGGTTTTTGCAAAGGAGTTTATGAAGAGGCACCGTATACCAACTGCCGAATACAAGGTGTTTACATCGTATCTCCATGCAGAGGATTATGTGAGGATGAAGGGCGCCCCAATTGTTATAAAGGCTGACGGCCTTGCTGCAGGCAAAGGGGTTATTGTCGCATCAACAGTGGATGAGGCCATAGATGCATTGAGGCTTATTATGAAGGATAGGGCATTCGGCAATGCAGGGAATAAGGTAATTGTGGAGGAATGTCTTAAGGGAGAAGAGGCGTCATTTATGGTATTTACAGACGGAAAGACTATTGTTCCGATGGTAAGCTCTCAGGACCATAAAAGGGTTTTCGATGATGACAAAGGGCCGAACACAGGCGGAATGGGCGCATACAGTCCCGCTCCAGTTATTACAAAGGAACTCGAATCTGTGGTAATGGACACAATAATGAGACCGACAATTGAAGGGCTTAGAAGCGAGGGGATAAAGTACAAAGGGATTTTATACGCAGGTTTAATGATCGATAACGGCCAGCCCAATGTCCTTGAATTCAACTGCAGGCTTGGAGACCCTGAGACGCAGCCAGTACTCTTAAGACTCGATACAGACCTTGTGGACATTTGCATGGCAATAGCTGATGAAAAGCTGTCTGATGTGAATATCGAATGGAAGGATGAGGCATCTGTATGCGTTGTGCTCGCATCAGGGGGATACCCCGGAAAATATGAGAAGGGGAAGATTATCTCAGGTCTTAATGATGCGAAGACAATGGACGAAGTGGTTGTCTTTCACGCAGGCACTGCCTTTAACAACAACGAAACAGTAACAAATGGCGGCAGGGTATTGGGAGTCACGGCGCTGGGCAAAGGTATAAAGGCTGCAAAAGAAAGGGCCTATGAAGCAATAAGAAAGATACACTTTGAAGGAATGCACTACAGAAATGATATTGCAGATAAAGCTTTGAATAGAGGATGAAAACTCATTTGGACTGTTTCCCCTGTTTTTTGAGGCAGACATTGATTGCTGTCAGGCTCGGCACAAAGGATGAGACGCTTCAGGCCGAGGTGCTGAAGGGTGTTATGGATGAGATTAAGGCAACAGACATGTCCATGCCTCCTGCATATTCCACCACATTTCTTCACAGAAAAATAAGGCAGTTGCTCGGCAAGGACCCTTTCAAGGAAATAAAATCAGAATATAATCAGATAGCGCTTGGCCTGTATCCTGAACTCAAAAAGAAGGTTGAAAGAAGCCGCGATCCCCTGTGGACTGCTTCAAGGCTTGCCATTGCAGGTAACGTTATAGATTTCGGCATATTCACATCCGTAGATATTATCGGGACAATCGAAAAGGCGCTCCACAGCCCAATCACTGTTGATGAATACAAATCCTTTAAAGATGCAGTGGAGGAAAATTCGGAAATCCTCTATCTGCTTGACAATGCCGGTGAGATATTGTTCGACAGAATTCTTATCGAGGTTTTGACGGGGATGGGTAAAAAGGTCAAGGCTGTTGTAAAAGGAGAGGCTGTATTGAACGATTCAACAATTGAGGATGCTGAAGAAGTCGGCCTTACTAATGTCTGCGAGATTATTGATAACGGCTCTGACTGTATCGGCACTATTCTGGAATTCACATCTCCTGAATTTAATAAAGCTTTTAAAAGCGCCGGCCTTATAATAAGCAAAGGACAGGGAAATTTTGAGACTGTATATATCCCCGAGATTATGTCAAGGACACGGGATATCTTCTTCCTTTTCCAGTCAAAATGCGATGTAGTTTCAAAGGAACTGGGGCTTTCAAAGGGTTCCATGCTGCTTATGAAGAAGGCTTCCCCTTGGAGACTTAAAGAATTACAAAAGTTTATTAATCAATAAAAAAAAATAAACCTCCAAAACCTTGACATTTAAACGGGATTAATTTAAGATAGCTCTTAATTTTCTCAGAGGAGGCTCACCGTGGAAGCACCGACAATATTACATGCAGTAATGCCTAATATTCCGCCTTATGTTTCTTATTCGTGGCTTGCAATGGGTGTTTTAATCGTCACTGCCCTTGCCGTAAAGAGCAAGCTGAGCCTTATTCCTTCAGGACTTCAAAATTTCATGGAGGTTGTTGCGGATTTTGCGCTGAATCTCTCGCGAAATAATATAGGCCATCACTGGGGGGATAAGTTTTATCCCTTAATCGGAACCATTTTTATTTATATTCTGACATGCAATTTTATGGGTCTGATACCCGGCTTTGAAGCGCCTACAGGCAATATAAACACAACTGCCTCGATGGCAGTGCCTGTATTTTTTATTTATCAGTTTTATGGGATCAAGGTTCACGGCATAAAGTATTTAAATCATTTTCTCGGCCCGGTGAGGTCAATATATGCCTTGCCTCTTATGATAATGATGTTTTTCATCGAACTCATCGGTCATCTTGTCAGACCTATCACGCTTTCTGTCAGGCTTTTCGGCAACATGATGGCAAAGCATATGCTTTTGATGATACTCGGCTTATTGGTGCCTGCTGTTGTGCCTGTTGCAATACTCGGACTTGGCGTGCTTGTAAGCGTTATCCAGGCCTATGTCTTTGCGCTGCTGGCAACATTGTATATTGCCGGCGCTGTAGAAGAAGGCCATTAATATAATCTCTAAGGAAAGGAGGAAATGAGCAATGAAGAAAATGTTTTCTCTCATGTTACTCGCATTGATTGCAATTGCACTGCTTGCACCGGTTGCCTTTGCTGAAGAGGCTGCCAAGGCAGCAGATGCAAATGTTGCAAAACTCAGCTACTATGGCATGGCTGTTTTAGGTTCAGGCCTTGCAATCGGCCTTGCTGCTTTAGGAACCGGAATCGGTCAGGGTATCGGCTTGAGGGGTGCAACAGAAGGCGTGGCAAGAAACCCGGGCGCATCAGGCAAGATCACCACAACCCTTATCATCGGTCTTGCAATGATCGAGTCTCTTGCTATTTATGCCCTTGTTGTCGTTCTTATCGTTCTTTTTGCAAATCCTTTCAAACTTTAATTTTTTCACTACATTTCATAAGAAAGGGCGGGGACTCCATACGGAGTCCCCAATTTATTTGCTGTCTCTGAAATACGATGATTTGTATTTTTCCGTATGGAATGATGCGAGCCTTACAACTTTGCAGTTCGGAAATCTCTTTAATATCTCATCCTCCGAGACCCGCTGGTCATATCCGAGGGCTATAATATCCGGCTCTATCTCTTCTAGTATCTGAAATAGGTCTGTGTCGAGATTGCCTAAGACAACCATGTCAGGTATTCCTGTATCTTCAACATTATTCCTTCTCATCCTTTCATCGTGGGTTGGAAGAAATCCTTTAATCCTTTTCACTGTCTCGTCCCTTGCGACAATCACGATAAGCTCATCACCCAGCATCTTTGCCTGTTTAAGAAAATCTATATGCCCTTTGTGCAGGTGGTCGAATGTCCCTGCACAGACCACTTTTTTCTTCATGGATTAAATAATACCAGAATGCTCAATCCTTGACAATCCTTGCTTAGGGATGGTATTGTTTTATACTTTCCTTTGTTTATCACAAAGCTTTAAACGGGGCTGTAGCTCAGTTGGGAGAGCGCTTGAATGGCATTCAAGAGGTCGTCGGTTCGATCCCGATCAGCTCCACTCTTAAAATCCTTTTCAATCTCAATGCCTTTGCCTGCCATTAAAATTCTCCTCCTTTACGCATTTACTGCCTGATTGTGAAGTAATTGTGAAGTAGAGATTTTGTTTATAGTGTTATCCAGTATATCCACTGCCTTAACCTTATGGCTCGGTGCAAGATGGGCATAATCGCGGCCATGTTCTGAATCTCCTTCACCGCATCTATGAGGCTCCTGGGCTTGTCCAGATAGGACTGGTTGACCAATACCTGGTCGTTGTTGCTCCCCCTGTTTGAATCGAAACCTGCGGAGTAAAGCTCGCTGGTTGTATCAGTATCTTTATTGCTGCTGCGGCTCCAACTCGCTGAGCCGGTTGCATCGAGGGTTGGAAAGAGATCTGCCTTTGCGATCCCCCTGCATGCCCTTGCTTCGCGAACCCTTGCCATGGCATTCTTTAAATCGAGATTACCTATTACAGCACGTTCGATAAGACTGGAGAGTTCAGGATCATTTAGAGTAGACCACCATGCTGCAAGCGTTTGTGGATTCACTTCCTCGGCAATAAGTCCACCTTTTAGTTCGCTGTGCCATGCTGTGGGTAATGATGTGTCGGGCCGGACATAATCCGGCCCAATAGCTGTGCAACCGGTAAAGAGCAGGACTAACGGCAGCCATGTAAGACGCAATAGATAAGCAATATAAGGTTTGAACAGCAACCTCATTGTTTTCCTCTTTCCGCGCTGCTTCGTTTTGAAAATGATTTCTTTCCCAATTCAGCGCGTATTTTGTGTATACCGGCAAGCGAAAACTGTGCAACGTGATCAGCATAAGCCTGGATATTTTTAATATGCGGCATATCCGTCTCATCCTTCTTCCTAATGACCATCGGATTAACACATTGAAAGGGTCAGACTATAGGAGTGATTTTTTTCTTTTACCCTTAAATCTTCGGCTCCACCTCCACTATCTCCCTTATCTTCCCTCCCTTCAGGTTTTCAAAATGAGAAACCGTCTCCCCGAAGGCCTCGGCGTTGAAGGGCGTATAGTAAAAGCCGGGTTCCTTGCCGTCCCTCATCCTGACGATAAACTGCCCGCCGAAATAGCCGTCCTTTATGAGCCCTCTTGCGATAGCATCCTTTTCCTTCCGTAAATTGCAGACGATTGAGTAGGGGATATTCCTCTTAAGTTCCGCTGCTACATTGGGAAAATCTTTTGTCCTTGAAATAAGGACAAGATTATGCTAAATTATCCGTTATGGAAGGACAATTGCGCAATATAATCCGACAGAAGATCATAGATTCCCTGGCTGCCCCGATCCCTTTGTTCACACGCCGGGACATACGGCTACCCGGAGTGAAAGGGAAGGCGGTTGCGGTCATCGGTATGCGCCGCACCGGTAAAACCACTTTTCTATGGCAGATAGTGTCGGACAGGCTGGCTCAGGGAATGGGCAGGGAGGGTCTCCTCTACTTCAGCTTCGAGGACGAAAGGCTGGCAGATATGACTGCCGCCGATCTACATCATGTGGTGGAGGAATACTATCGTCTGCATCCTGAATGGAGAGACCAAAAGAAGGTTGTCTTTCTTTTGGACGAAATCCAGGTCGTGCATGGGTGGGAGACATTTGCACGCCGGCTTCTTGATACGGAGCAGGTGGAGCTTTTCCTTTCCGGTTCCTCGGCAAGGCTTCTTTCCCGCGAGGTGGCCACAAGTATGCGGGGGCGGGCAATGGAAGCGTTGGTGCATCCATTCAGTTTCCGCGAATACCTTCGGCACTTTGGGAGAGAGCCAGAGCGCGACCTCGGCCGCCTGACCAAGGCCGCTCGCTCCAGGATTGAAAAAGACCTGCGGGAATATCTTATCCGGGGTGGTTTCCCTGAGGCCGTAGATGTAACCCCCCGGGACAGATTCGAATTGTTGCGCGGCTATGTGGATACGGCTCTCCTGCGCGATGTAATCGAACGGCATGCTGTGTCGCATCCGGTGGCGCTCAGATGGATGGTAAGACATCTGCTCGGGAACGCTGCCGGTACGTTCAGCGTTAATAAATTCCATGGGGATCTGAGGTCTCAAGGAATCCCGGTGGCCAAAGATACACTGCATGCATATCTGGGTTATCTGGAGGATGCGTTTCTGATCCGTACAGTGGCCATCTCCTCGGTCTCTGCCAGGCGGCGGATGGTAAACCCCCGCAAGGTCTATCCCATCGATCCGGCATTGATCCCTGTCTTTGACCGGACGGGGCGGGCCAATCTGGGGCATGCATTGGAAACTTGCGTCTTGCTGGAGCTTGAACGACGAGGCTCGGAGATCGCTTACGTCCGCACCGAGGATGGGTACGAGGTCGATTTTCTGGCCCGGTATCCTGACAATCATCAGGAACTCATACAGGTATGCGTAGACATGAGCGATCCGGCAACCCGCCAGCGAGAAGTCAGGGCTCTACAGGAGGCTGCAAGGGAACACCCCAAGGCCGCCCTTCACCTCGTCAGCCTTGAGCCGGAAGTCCCGGCTGACATACCACCCGGGATAACCGTTCATTCAGCCACTGCATGGCTACTGAGGAAAATCGAAGAATAACTTCTTATGTTTATTTATTTTCTGTTTCCTGTGTCTCTGATGCCTTTATCACACATACTGCCTTTTGCAGTGCTTCATCATCCGATTCCGGAACTATAGGTTTCCATTCAGCATACGGATATTCTGATTTAGCCAATAAATTCCCTTCTTTTGTATAGTCTGCTTCTGATAATAAGCGGGACATCTTATCAGAACAACTTATTTCCTTTAAGAATATTGTGTATTCGTAATTCTCATATCCCTTTGATGACAGCCCGAGCCTCTTATTTTCCTGGATCAGCCAGTCTCTTCCTTTGTTGTCCTTGGTAATACGTTTTGTCCATACTTTAACTATTTTTTTTCCTGAAAAAATCGAGGACAGTTTTTAATGGATCTGCTACCTCTACATTATGATAAAAATAGAAGTTTTGCGTCTCGGCATAAAGTTTCCAGTCTGCTCCATATGCATAATTGCAGCAAAGGGCTATCAGCCAAAAAGCTAAAATGATAATCCCAAATTTTGATAATAATCCGATTTTTGACATATTCTTCATCACTCCCTCCTTGCAACGCCTGTTTTGTGGGCTGTTTCTGAAACTTTGGCAGCGACCTCTGTAACTACTCTTCTGTCAAATATACTCGGCACAATATAGTCTTCACTCAAGTCCTTTTCATCCACCATCGATGCTATTGCCATCGAAGCAGCAAGCTTTATTTCGTCATTCACCTCTTTTGCCCTTGAATTCAGAAGCCCCTGAAGAGGCCAGGAAAACAGAGCATATTATTTATCTGGTTTGGATAATCGGACCTTCCTGTTGCGAATATCCTTGCATGCGGTATGGCATCCTCCGGAGAAATCTCCGGCTCTGGATTTGCAAGGGCAAATACTATCGGGTCATGGGACATCTTTTTTATATCATCAACTGTAACGAGGTTCGGTGCCGATACGCCTATGAATACATCCGTACCAGCCATCACATCTGAAAGACTCCCCTTTATCATTCTCGGATTTGCATTCTCCGAGATCCATTCTTTTATTGGATTCATATGCTCTTTTCTTCCCTTATAAATCGCACCTGCCCTGTCGCAGACAATGATGTCTTTTATGCCGATTTTTATAAGCATCTTGCATGTTGCTGTTCCTGCAGCGCCTGCACCGGATATTACTGCCTTTAAATCTTCTAATCTTTTCCCAACAACCTTATTTGCATTGATGAGTGCCGCGATGATTACCACTGCTGTGCCGTGCTGGTCATCGTGAAATACAGGAATATCAAGTTCTATCTTCAGCCTCTCTTCTATTTCGAAACACCTCGGCGCAGATATGTCCTCAAGATTTATTCCTCCAAATGCAGGCGAGATGTATTTCGCAACCTTTATTATCTCTTCCGTGTCCCTTGTCGAAAGGGCTATAGGAAATGCATCTATATCCGCAAACTTTTTAAATAGCATAGCCTTGCCTTCCATCACTGGCATTGCTGCCTCCGGCCCTATGTCTCCGAGGCCGAGCACGGCGCTTCCGTCAGTAACGATTGCAACAGAGTTTCTCTTTATGGTGAATCTATATGCCTTTTCTTTATCGTGGTGTATTGCTGTGCAGACCCTTGCAACACCT
>NZ_DAIOFX010000027.1:9384-10810 GCF_036745535.1 Dissulfurispira sp. | reverse complement strand
TCTATATGCCTTTTCTTTATCGTGGTGTATTGCTGTGCAGACCCTTGCAACACCTTACCCCTTCTACTTTCTTTACGCTTTCGACTATTTGTTTCTCGTGGGCCTCGTCCCTTGCATTTACAGTGATGTCCCTGATTATTACACCTTTGCCAACACTCACAATGTCAACAGCGCCTATATCGCCTCCCACATTCCCGATTGCAGTTGCTACCTTGCCGAACATGCCCGGTTTGTTGATTACTTCTATCCTTAAAGTTATGCTGTAGCTTGGTCCAGGTATTTTCATAAGGTAATCATAACTTAGATTAAAGTATAATTTAATTTGATGATAAAAAATTTATGGCCCAAGGACATTTCAAGGGCGAAGAAAATTCAGGATGTCCTGAGAAAGAGGGTGAAGATTATACCTCTGAAAAAGACACCCGAAATAATCGCAGGGGTTGATGCGGCATTTGCCGGCGATAAAGTTATAGCAGTTGCCACTCTTTATGAATATCCGGAGCTCAGGTACATGCAGGATGCCTTTTCCACTGAGAAAATAATATTCCCATATATTCCAGGGATGCTTTCTTTTAGAGAAGGACATGCCATTATTAATGCCATAAGGAAATTAAATATAAAACCTGATGTGATACTCTTTGACGGACAGGGCATAGCACATCCAAAGGGAATTGGCATTGCATCCCACATCGGTGTGATTTTAGATATTCCCACCATCGGGTGTGCAAAATCAAGACTTGTAGGAGAATTCAGGGGGCCTGGCGCTACAAAGGGGAGCTGGGCATATCTCTATTACAAAGGCATGAAGGTTGGTGCGGTATTAAGGACAAGGAGCAGTGTAAGGCCTGTTTTTGTTTCCCCCGGACATTTGATCGATATTGATTCATCTATCAAGATTGTTATGAAATGCATTTCTAAATACAGGATACCCGAGCCGCTCAGAAGGGCTGATTGGCTTTCAAAGAAGCACAGAAAAAATCTGGAGTAATGGAGTACTGGAGTATTGGAATATAAAAACATTACTCCATCACTCCAACACTCCATTTTTTATCGCTTTCTCCGATACATCCACGCATTGAATCCGCATAAAAAGACAGTGAGTATAAAAATAGTATAACGAGGGAGTTCAATGTAAACGATTTTCTCTATATAATGTGGAATGAATGATCCCGTATAGGCGAGGGCAGGATCGTGTTTTGTTCTTAGCCATACCTCAAGATGGGTAAGAGGGCAGTACCAGTCGAATATCTGGATGATAAAGGCAAAGATGAGGCCTGAGATATGGAATATTTTTACAGCCTTGTATTTTACTCCTATAAATGCACCGAATATCAGAAACACTATCCAGAGAAAATGGATAAGGACAACTATATCTGCAAGGATTTTATAAGGCAAACACTATCGCCTTCCTCTTTCATGTTTCTGA
>NZ_DAIOFX010000027.1:0-9284 GCF_036745535.1 Dissulfurispira sp. | reverse complement strand
CTTACGTATTCTCCTTCGTACACGTCCCAGTCCCCATGCTGGTTGGCCACATACTTTACACCATTACACTCATAGCAGGTAACAAATATACCGTGCAGAAGGACTTTACATGGGTCTTCTTAACCATCTCCCGAACACCTCCGTTGTATTAATATAATTTATAATCCCTCGCACCACTGCCGTGCATTCTGAAACATCTTCAGCCATGGCGATGCCTTAAGGTCTTTCTTCATCTCCTCCGGCATCCATGCCCACTGCCACTTCAGGAATGTCCTTTCAGGATGGGGCATAAGGGCAAGATGCCTGCCGTCAGGGGTGCACAATGCCGTGATCCCGAATGGCGAACCATTGGGATTGAATGGATACTTTTCTGTGAATTCTCCATTGTCATCAACCCATCTGATAGGTGCAAGTTTTTTATCTATTACTTCATTCAATATGTTTTTATCAGGGAAATGTGCAAGCCCCTCTCCATGTGCTACCCAGACTCCTAAAACAGAGCCTTCCATATCTTTCAGCATTATTGATGGACTCTCAATAATCCTGACTGTGGCGAATCTGGACTCAAACCTCCCGGACTCGTTATGTATGAACCTCGGCTGGAATTTATCATCGATCCCCTGCCATGGAACCCAACCGAGGAGCGCCATTAACTGGCATCCGTTGCATACGCCGAGACTGAAGGTGTCGGTCTTGTTGTAAAAACCATTGAACTGCTCATGGAGCTTTTTGTTGAATCTTATTGTTCCTGCCCAGCCTTTTGCAGAGCCGAGGACATCGGCATAGCTGAAGCCGCCCACAAAGGCCACGCCTTTAAATCTGGAGAGATTTATTTTTTCATTCAGGAGATCTGTCATTGTTACATCCCATGGTTCAAATCCTGCCAGGTAAAAGGCCGATGTCATCTCCCTGTCGCCATTGCTTCCTTCCTCGCGGATTATTGCCACTGCAGGTTTTACATCCCTCTTTAAGATTATTTCAGGCGTCTGCTCAGGCGTGAACGGTATGAGATACGATGGGCCGGTTCTGTCATAAATGACCTCTTTTTCTTCAAGGACGCATTCGGGATTTGCCTGAAGCATATCCAGTTTATGGCTTGTTTCTTCCCATAGTGCCCTGAGTCTCCTCATGTCTTCGTCAAGGACCAGATTTCCGTTGGAGAATATCTTGATCCTTTTTTCTGCTATGCTTTTGCCTATGGGATGATAGGGTACGGAAAAATTCTCAAGCACGGAGATTATTGAGTCTTCTTTTTCCGGGGCATACTCTATAACGAACCCCAGTTCTTCCGAAAATAAAATTGGCATGAGACCTTTTGAGCCGATGTTGGATAGTGTTATCTCCAATCCGCAGTTTCCTGAAAATGCCATTTCGAGGAGCGTTGTGATAAGTCCGCCGTCGCTCCTGTCATGTCCTGATAATATAAGTTCTTTATCTATCAGTTCCTGAATCGCATTGAAGGCATCCTTTAGCAACTGCGTATTATCCACATCAGGGGATTCATCGCCAACCTGTTTGTAGCAGTGGGCAAGGGCCGAGCCCCCTAACCTGTTCTTCCCGTTACCGAGGTCTATGTAAATAAGCCTGCTCTTGTCCGGCCTTTTAATATCAGGGGTAACAACCTTTGTTATGTCGGGACATGTGGCATAGGCAGAGATCACAAGCGTGCCCGGTGATTTTACTGTTTCTACCTCTCCTGACGGATGCACAACCTTTGCTGCCATGGAAAGACTGTCCTTGCCTCCGTCCACGGCTATGCCCAGTTCCAGCATCATATCCCTCATGGCAATTGCCGCGTCATAGAGATTTGCACCCTCACCAGGAAGCTTTGGAGCCCACATCCAGTTTGCCGAGCATTTGATATCACGCAATGAGCTTATCTTTGCCCACACAATGTTTGTCAGCGCCTCGCCGACGCTCATCCGAGCCATTGCAGAGGGATTTATAAGACCCTTAATCGGCTGTTCTCCAATAGATATGGCTGCACCGGCAAGAGAAAAATGGCTCTGGGCAATAACCGCTACGTCAGAGACTGTAAGCTGAAGGGGGCCTGCACACTGCTGTCTTGCTATCAGTCCTGTGACAGACCTGTCCACTTTATTTGTGAGAAATCTCTTTGAACCCACAGAAACAAGTCTTAATACCCTATCGAGGGCATCCATTATTGTCATGTTATCAGGGAAATGAAGATGTTGGTTATTAAAGGAGGCGCGGTCAAGGTGAAAGGTCTTTTGCGGCATATCGCCCAGTACCTTTTCGAGGCTTAAGTTCTCGACAACTGAACCGTTTTTTCCATCATAAAGTACAATATAACCGTCACCTGTTACCTCGCCTATAACAGCAACAGGCACCTTTTCCCTTTCGCAGAGGCCTTTGAACATGGCAATACTGTCTGGGTGTATGAGAATAGCATCCTGCTCCTGATATTCTGCTCCCCATATTTCCAGGACTGAAAGGGTATTGTCGCCGATGATAATCTTTCTGATGTCTATTTTTGCACCTGCGGGATGGATAATCTCTTTAACCACATTGCAATTTCCGCCTGCGCCCTGGTCGTGTATGCTGACGATAGGGTTTTTATCCCCGAGTTCAACACATGCCCTTATAACCCTGTTAAGCTTCTGCTCCATTTCTGCATCGCCGCGCTGGACAGCATTGAAGTCCAGTTCCTCTATATTTTCGCCTGATATCATGCTCGAGGCGGCTCCGCCGCCCATTCCTATGCGGTATGCAGGGCCTCCTATCTTTACAACCACCATGTCTTTTTCAGGCTCGCCTTTTTCGAGGTGTCTTGCATCTATCTGTCCGATACCGCCTGTGAACATGATGGGCTTTATCCATTCCCTGCGCTCGCCGTTTGGCATTTTCAATCCGAAAGACCTTGTGAAACCCTGTATTACGGGCTCTCCAAACTTGTTACCGTAGTCTGATGCGCCATTGCTCGCCTCTATTTCTATCTGTAGGGGAGAGGCGAGATTTTTGGGGTAAACAAAAGAGCCGTGCTCCCATGGAAGTGGATAGTCGGGAATGAAGAGGTTTCCAACGCAATAGGCAGCAGTGCCTGCAATCACAAGACTTCCCTTGCCTGTGGCATGGACATCCCTTATCCTTCCGCCTATGCCTGTTTCTGCACCGGGGAACGGGGCAACTCCTGTCGGGAAATTGTGTGTCTCGGCAGTGAAGATTATATGGTAAGTTACATCTATTTCCCTGAAAGGAGACGGCTTTCCCGGATTATCGGGCAATATCGTATGTATAGTGTAGCCTCTTATGGCGCTGGAATTGTCTTTAAAGGCAATGACGCTGTTGTTTGGATTTCTTTTGTAAGGCTCTTTGACGATCTGCATAAGGCTTTCAGGTATCTCTTTACCGTCAATGATGAGCCTGCCTTTGAAAAACCAGTGTCTTGAATGTTCGCTGTTTGACTGGCTTAAGTCGAAGCATTCCACATTTGTGGGGTTTCTCCTGAGGTCGTTTGCAAAGAGGTTGTAATAATAGTCGATATCCCAATCATCGAGGCCGAGTCCCATCTCGTGGTTTATCTTCATCAAGGCTGGCTTGCCTTCTTCTATGAGGGGAATTATTTTTACCGGCTCGGGGATTATCCCTGTCTCGAATGTTGTTAAAGGTTCTGGATACATGCATTCTGTCATCCTGTCATGGATGAGTTCTAAAAACGGCTGAGGGCTAAAGGCTGAAGGTTGAAGTCCGGATTTTAAAATTAATTTATATCTCCTTGAGCGCTCTATGCGTTTTATCTTTGTCAGTCCGCACGCGTGACAAATAGAGACGGCATTTGTGGACCAAGCAGTGGTGAAGTTCATTCTCGGCCCGACCTCAAAAACTGGTGAATGGGTAAATCGGTGAATGGGTGAATCGATTAAAAAACTTGTGTCGGAAAAATTATCAGGCTCGAAGGTTTCTGCCAAAAGCCATTTAAGTTTATTCAATTCGGTGTCTGTGAGCGGTTCCGAGGATTCTATATTAAAGCAGAACTCCGTTTCTATATCCTTAATATCAGTGATTATCTTTTCGCTGACTGTTTTTAAGAGAACAGCCTTTTTGTATGAAGAAAGGGCAGGAGTACGATACATATGCAAGAGTCCCTTTTTAGACATTATATCTTCTCCCTAAAGTGCTTATTAAAACACAGTCATTTTAACATAAATCCGGCTATTGCATAAATAAAATGTATGTTAAAATACCAATCAATCCATTTTCTTAGAGGTGTCCATTTATGGAATTGAGGCTTACATCGGATGAAGTCATAAAACTGAAAGAAAAAGAGGACATCTACTCTGCGCTGAAAAGATCGGGCATTTATCTCGTTGCATCATGCGGCGGGAAAGGCACATGCGGGAAGTGCAGGGTGAAGATTGTTGAAGGCGACTGCGATGTAATCTCTTATGGGAAGCTTACGCAGAAAGAAAGAGAGTCAAATATAGTCCTTGCATGTCAGACGGTTCCTAAAGGAGATATCCTTATCGAGATACCCAAAGAGTCAAGGCTTGTTGTCGGCGACAAGATTGCCATTGCAAGGACAAAAGACCTCGTTGAATATCTGAAATCTTTTGGTGTTGATATAAACCCTGCTGTAAAAAGGCTGTATCTCGAGCTTCCGCCTCCAACCATAAGCGATAACATCAGCGACCTCGAGAGACTGAAGAGGGTTCTGGATGAAAAGGGGTTAAAGAATATAAGGTTTTCCCACGGCTTTGTATCGACAATGGCGGATATCTTAAGGATTGCAAGCTGGAATGTTGAACTGACATATGTCGGCGGCGACGACATTCCATACGAAGCTATATTCCTGAGTCCGACCGATGCCTGCAACAGGAGATTTGCAATTGCAGTGGATATCGGCACAACCACAGTGGTTGTGTATCTCGTAAATCTCTTAACAGGAGAGATAGTGGATATAGGCTCCACGTACAACTCGCAGATGAGATACGGCGATGATGTTATCACGAGGATAGTACATGCAACAGAAGGAGGCGGCCTGCCGGAATTAAGGGATGCCATTGTTACGGATATAAATACGATCGTGGATTCTTTGATGGGAAGGCACAGCATAGAGGCATGCGAGATAGATACGGCAACCATTGCAGGGAATACAACCATGTCTCACATTTTTTGGGGACTGAATCCAGGCTCCATAAGGGAAGAGCCTTACATCCCCACCCTTAATCAATTCCCGCAGTGGAAGGGAGGGACAGCAAAGCTTTCCATAAATCCACAATCGCCTGTTTACACAGTCCCTTGCGTTGCAAGCTATGTGGGAGGAGATATTGTTGCAGGAGTGCTTGCATCAAAGATGCACAGAAATCATGAGATAGCACTTTTTATGGACATAGGCACCAACGGAGAAATAGCCATCGGAAATAACGAATGGCTCATGACCGCTGCATGTTCTATGGGGCCATGCTTTGAAGGAAGCGGCATCAGGTGCGGGATGAGGGCAACATCTGGTGCGGTAGAATCTGTAAAGATAGAACCAAATACTTACGAACTTCAGATAAGCGTTATTGGCGGAGGCCATCCAATGGGGATTTGCGGCTCAGGCATGATCGATGCCGTATCGGAGATGTTTTTGACGGGTGTAATAGACCAGAAGGGCAAGTTTGTCAAAGGAAAGACAGACAGGATAAGGGAAGGCGAAGAGGGGTTGGAGTTTGTGCTTTACAGAGACGAGGCACATCATAAAGATATAGTGCTAACAGAGGTCGATGTAGAAAACATAATCAGGGCAAAGGCAGCACTGTATGCAGGAATAAAAACCCTCCTGAGCGAGGTCGGATTTACTATGGATGTCATAGAAAAGGTCTATATAGCAGGAGGCTTCGGAAATTACATCAATGTCGAAAGGGCAGTAATATTAGGCATGCTCCCTGATATTCCGAAGGAGAGATTCGTATTCATGGGCAACACATCAATCACAGGAGCTTATCTCTGCCTGCTTTCGGAGGAATTGAGAAAAGAGGCTGAGGATATAGCATCGAAGATGACATATATAGAACTATCCGTTTACAGGAGCTTCATGGACGAATACATGTCAGCTTTATTTCTGCCGCATACCGACATGAGCCAGTTCCCAACAGTAGCGGGTATGGTAAAATAAAGACATGAGTGAATATTCAAAATTTTCTTCAGACAATAATACCGAATTCATCTGCCCTGCATGCGGTACTGTTCTTACGGAACAGGAGCGCGTTGAAAGAGATGGGGGAGGCTGGAACTGCAAATGCGGCGATTTCATTCCTGAAAGCATGGCAATAAACCCTTATAAAGGCTTATCAAACCAGCACAAGCAGAATTCATCTTGGCGATAGATCATTTTTTATTCCCCATAATAGCATCTTTGCCTAATATCAAAATCTGATCATTGAGGTTTTCGAGGGCTGCGGTTAGGCTGTCATTGACAATGCTCCCCAATGCCTTTAGCTGTATAGACTCTCCCAGCATGCCGATGATCAGAGATGCTACACCCGCTTCTCCGGTTGTCCTTGCGACACTGCCATTCGCTGTTCCTTTCCATAGCATGTTCCATTTTCTATCATACACCTCGCAGAGCAATTCCACTGTGGCTGTGTGTTCAGAAAGCGTAGCTCCGCCGTATATGAATTTTGTCGAGGGGCTGAACTCAATGATAATTATTCTTTGGATATCGGGCATGATTTCGGTTTTTTCTGAATGAAGGAAACCTCTTGGAAAGCCTTTTTTAGCGACTCTATTGCACTTGCTTCAAGGGCATTGCCGACCTGAAAATTAAGGGTGCCGGATGGTGTTTCTTCTGACAGCAGATAATTCTTCGTTGTGTCGCTCAGGAAAAGGCTGACGCTTAACGGCAGCTTTTCTGCTCTTTCCCGGAACTTTACCGAATCCTGTTTTACAGTTATGGTACTGATACATCCCTGCAAAAGGATTATAACAATCAATAGCAACTGCACGGCTAATAATAGATGCCTTCTCTTGCTCATTACAAATCTATACCAGAGGATTTGGATGTTGTCAAATTTGTACTCCTGTCTTTTATCTTTCTTTGTAAGTCAAAGACTTAAGAGGTTTATGTTATAATTCACAACAATGGGCTTCTTTCACGACATAAAAAGGGATTTACATGCAGTGTTTGAGCGCGACCCTGCTGCGCGGAATACCCTTGAGGTGATTCTTGCATATCCGGGTTTTCATGCCATCTTCATTCACAGGATAAGCCATTCCTTGTGGAAGCTCAAAATTCCCGTATTGCCGAGGCTTCTATCACACATTGCAAGATTTCTCACAGGCATAGAGATTCATCCTGCTGCAAAGATTGGAGCCGGCTTTTTCATTGACCACGGAATGGGAGTTGTGATTGGCGAGACAGCAGAGATAGGCGAGGATGTCTTGTTGTATCAGGGCGTTACGCTGGGAGGCACTGGAAAAGAGAAAGGCAAGAGACATCCGACCCTCGGAAACCATGTTGTTGTGGGTACCGGAGCGAAGATCCTCGGACCTATAAAAATAGGCGATTATGTTAAGATAGGTGCAAATTCCGTTGTACTTAAGTCTGTTCCCGACTATTCTGTCGTGGTTGGTGTCCCCGGCAAAATCATCAAGAAAAAGGTTATGCGTGTTGTGCAGGAAGGCATCGAGGAAGCCCTCGACCATGTAAGGCTTCCTGACCCTATGGAAGAGGAGATACTGGAACTTAAGGAGCATATCGCAAGGCTTGAAAACAGGATAGAGAGGCTGGAAGGAAAAGGAGGAAAGGTGAAGATATTCAATACCATGACAGGCAAAAAAGAGGACTTCAGCCCGATTGCAAAGGGCAAGGCCGCCATGTATGCCTGCGGTGTTACTGTATACGACTACTGCCATATAGGCCATGCAAGGAGTGCTGTAGTCTTTGATGTTATAAGGAGGTATTTCAAATACAGGGGATTCGATGTCAAGTATGTAAGGAATTTTACTGACATCGATGACAAGATAATAAAGCGTGCCAATGAAGAAGGCATTACATGGGATGCTGTGGCCAAAAAGTACATTGATGAATACTACGCCGACATGGACAGGCTCGGTGTTGCGAGGGCGGACGTGGAGCCAAAGGCAACAGAGCACATAAAAGAGATGATAGATGTTATCAAAGCCCTTATCGAAAAAGGCTATGCATACGAGGTTGCCGAAGGCGAGAATAAGAGCGTGTACTTTTCTGTAGATAAATTCCCTGAATACGGCAAGCTTTCTAAAAAAGAGCAGAAGGAGCTTCTTGCCGGTGCACGCGTTGACGTGGACGAAAGGAAGAAAAGCCCTGTGGATTTCGCATTATGGAAGGCTTCAAAGGAAGGGGAGCCGTGGTGGGATTCTCCGTGGGGAAAAGGAAGGCCGGGATGGCACATCGAGTGCACTGCAATGGCGATAAAGCATCTTGGTGAATCGATCGATATACATGGCGGCGGCGCAGACCTCATATTCCCGCACCACGAAAACGAGATTGCGCAGTCAGAGGCATATACAGGCAAGCCTTTTGCAAAGTACTGGGTACATAATGGTTTCATTACTATCGATAAGGAGAAGATGTCAAAATCCCTCGGAAATTTCTTCACCATACGGGAGATTCTCGATAGGTATGATGCAGAGGTTATAAGGCTGTTTATCCTTTCGAGCCATTACAGAAGTCCCATAGAGTTTTCCAATGAACAATTGCATGATGCAGAGTCTTCTCTGGAAAGATATTACAGCACAATGGCGAGGATTGATGATTTCCTGTCGCATGCCCCTGAGACTACAAAAAGAATTCAGACAGCAGAAATTGAAGCCGTTCTTGAAAAATTTAAAGACAGGTTCGAAGAGGCCATGGATGATGATTTCAACACAGCACTGGCAATCGGGCATATTTTTGAGCTTGTAAGAGAAGTGAATAAATTCCTTGATTCAAAGCCATCCGGCGAAGCAGCAAAGGCATTGATAAAGAGGGCAAAGGATATATTCGAAACTATCGGTGGTGTCCTCAATCTCTTTAACAGGACGCCGGATGAATGGAATATCGACCTTCTTAAGAGCAAGAAAATCCCTTTGACCGAGTCCGAAATAGAAGACAAGATAGAAGAGAGAAGAATTGCAAGGCAGAACAAGGATTGGGCAATGGCGGATTCCATCAGAAAAGATCTTGAAGACAAGGGAATCATACTTGAGGATAAAAAAGACAGGACTTCGTGGAAGGTGAAGATAATATCTATAGCCGTCCTTGCCCTTTCAGTATCTTTATAAAAAGTTTTACAAGCTCTAAATCGAAATCACCTTTTTCA
>NZ_DAIOFX010000026.1:13290-22110 GCF_036745535.1 Dissulfurispira sp. | reverse complement strand
CTAAGGCAAGGACTAATTGACAATTTAAAAATTGTTTATTTATAGTTAAATATCCCCTGGGGGAGGCTTAGCAGCCTGAGAGTTTCCGAAGATGGAAAGACCCCACGAACCTGATCCAGATAATTCTGGCGTAGGGAACGGGAATTTAGAGATAAAATACAAGTCCTCTATTCCTCACAGGGATGGGGGATTTTATTTTTCAGGAAAAATAAAATGAAGCTCAAGGTAAACGGCGAGGATAAAGAGACGCAGAGCGAGACTATCCTTCAATTACTGAAGGAGTTGGACATTGTTCCTGAAAGGGTTGCGGTTGAGGTGAATCTCAGGATTATTAAAAGAGCGGATTTTGAGAATTGTAAACTGTATGACGGCGATACTGTTGAGATAGTTTATTTTGTTGGAGGAGGAGACTTAGAATTTCAGATTTCAAATTTGAAATTTCAGATTGGAGGATAAGATGGAAGATAGATTAATAATTAAAGGCATTGAGTTCAAATCAAGGCTCTGGATCGGGACAGGGAAGTACAAGGATTTTGAAGAAACCGCAAGGGTAGTGGAGGCATCGGGTGCGGATGTGGTGACCGTGGCAGTGAGAAGGGTCAATATAACTGACAGGAAATCAGAAAATCTTCTGGATTATATAGACCCGAAAAAATACAAGATACTTCCCAATACTGCCGGATGTTATACGGTTGAAGATGCATTGAGATATTCCCGACTTGCAAGGGAAGCCGGCGTGTCTGACATGATAAAGCTTGAGGTTATAGGTGATGAAAAGACATTGTTTCCTGATGTAATAGGACTTCTAAAGGCGACAGAGATACTGGCAAAGGAGGGTTTTATAGTCTTTCCTTATACAAATGACGATCCAATAATGGCCAGACGGCTTGAGGATGCAGGTGCTGCTGCTGTTATGCCTCTCGGTGCGCCTATAGGCTCAGGGCTTGGAATAAGGAATCCGTACAACATAAAGATAATTCTTGAAGCAGCAAAGGTGCCTGTAATAGTGGATGCAGGTGTTGGGACTGCCTCGGATGCGGCTATTGCGATGGAACTCGGCTGCGATGCTGTCTTGATAAATACTGCAGTTGCAGGCGCTAAAGACCCAATAGCTATGGCAGAGGCTATGAAGCACGCTGTTATTGCAGGGAGGCTTGCGCATAAGGCAGGGCGAATACCGAAGAAGCTTTATGCAACTGCAAGCAGTCCAATAGAGGGGATGCTGTAAGGCTATGTTTGCAAAAACAGGATATAGTATTTTCCGCTCATTCTCGGAAGGCTTCCGGCCTTCCTCCGAGGTTTTCGCTTGCTCGGACTTCCATGTCCTCGCTGTCAGCGAAAAAAGCCGCTTCAAATACTACATCCTGTTTTTTTAGTTATGCTGATAGGCTTTAAACTTTATTTGATTACCGACAGGAAACTGTTTGCCGATAGTGGAGAAATGTTTACCGCTGTTGAAGAAGCGCTTAAGGCTGGTGTGAAGGCTGTTCAACTAAGGGAAAAGGATTTGCCTACAAGGGAGTTGCTCGATATGGCTTATGGGATGAGGGAGCTTACGGCAAGATATAATGCAAGGCTTTTTATCAATGACAGGGCTGATATTGCCCTGTGCGTGGGTGCTGATGGTGTGCACCTCGGACAGTCGAGTATGACTGCTTATGCTGTGAGAAAAGTTGTAGGTGACAAATTCATGATTGGTGTTTCGACACATAAGCTTGAGGAGGCTTTAACAGCAGAAAAGGAAGGTGCTGATTTTATAACATTCGGGCCAATTTATCCGACGCCTTCAAAACTCAAATATGGCAAGCCTGTTGGGGTCGAATCATTGAAAAAGATTGCAGAAAGAGTTGTCATTCCTGTTTTTGGAATCGGAGGAATAAAGCCTGATAATGCTAAAGAGGTTGTAAATGCCGGTGCTTATGGTGTTGCATTGATAAGCGGCATTTTAGGCGAGGTTGATATTACATCAGCTGCAAAAGGGTATTTAAAAACATTAGGAGAAAGATTATGACGAGGATAGAATTAGCAAAAAAAGGCATCATCACTGATGAGATGAAAACAGTTGCTTCAGCAGAAGGCATATCTCCTGAGAAACTTGCATCCGATATTGCCGAGGGCATAACTGTTATAACAAGAAATAATCTGCACAATATTGCTCCGCTCGGCATCGGCAGAGGGCTTAGAACGAAGATAAATGCAAACATAGGCACATCAAAGGACAGGGTATCTTACGATGAAGAGATAAAGAAGCTGGAAGTCCTTGTTAAATACGGCGCAGATGCAGTAATGGATTTATCGACAGGCGGCGACATCAAAGGCTTAAGGAATACACTTATAAAAAAATCACCTGTTGCTGTCGGGACAGTGCCTATGTATGAGACAGTGGTAAGGACAACAGAGAAGCATGGACATATAGCAAAGATGACGCCAGATGATCTTTTCAGTGTGATTGAAGATCATGCAAAGGATGGTGTTGATTTTGTAACAGTCCACTGCGGCATTACACAAAAGGCAATAGAGAGATTAAGGCAGGACAGGAGAATCCTCGATGTTGTAAGCCGTGGCGGTGCATTCCTCCTTGAATGGATGATATACAACAATAAAGAGAATCCACTTTATGAGCAGTATGACAGGCTTCTTGAAATGGCAAAGAAGTATGATCTGACATTGAGCCTTGGAGACGGGTTTAGGCCTGGCTGTCTTGCAGATGCAACTGACAGGAGCCAGATAGAGGAACTGGTTACTCTCGGAGAATTAAGGGATATGGCACTTTCTGAGGGTGTGCAGACAATTATAGAAGGGCCCGGACATGTGCCGTTGAATCAGGTTGAGCTGAATATAAAAATTCAGAAGGAGATATGCAAAGGAGCTCCATTTTATGTGCTTGGCCCGTTGGTTACGGACTGCGGTATGGGCTATGATCACATTACAGCAGCAATAGGCGGAGCCATCGCCGGAGCTGCAGGCGCCGATTTTCTCTGTTATGTCACTCCTGCAGAGCATATCAGACTTCCGAATATCGAGGATGTAAAAGAAGGTGTTATTGCGTCAAAGATTGCAGCACATGCTGCTGATATTGCAAAGGGAATTCCGGGCGCAATCGAGAAAGATAAAAAGATGGCGCAGTACAGGAAAAACCTTGACTGGGAAGGGCAGATATCACTTAGCTTCAATCCAGATAGGGTGAGGGAATGGAGGGGGCAGGTTCCTCCAACGCTGAACGAAGTATGCAGCATGTGCGGAGAGTTTTGCGCAATAAAGACGGTGGAGAGGGCATTGCACAAAAAATAAATAAGTGAGAGATATAAAAAGGACATATGGCAGGCAGGTGAATGACTTTATACGACACCTTATAAAGAAGACCTAAGAGGCATTATCAGTAAAAGATTTAAATTAAATAGATAAAGGCAGGACAGATAAATAATAAGACGTTGTCGATTATAAAGCATGAATCTGCCTGTTATATGTCCTAACCCTTTACAGTTTATTTATCCCATTCTTCCAACTTGCTGATGATGAACTCTATGACTTTATTGTGATCTTCTGTTCCCCTGCCTTTAATCCATAAAGGCTCTCCGAAGGCAAAATAAACTTTTTTGGAAGGATCAATTTTGCCGAAATCCTTGAGATATTTGCCATTGCCCCATGCATCTGTTTTCAGTGCAATCGGCACAACAGGGACATTTGCCCTATGCGCGAGTTTTATTCCGATTGTATTAAATGCCTTTGGGTCAAAGACAGTTGTCCTTGTGGTCTGTGGGAAAATAATGATAGACCTTCCGGCTTTTAGTCTCTCAACGCCACCCTCCAAAACTGCCTTTAAATCATCCCTCGGATTTGTCCTGCTGACAGTTATGGGGTCCCATGAACGCATCACGTATTTAAACACAGGATATTCGACAAGGCTTTTCTTTACCACAAATGTCACATCTTTTAAAGGTTGAATTATTGCAGGAAGAACGAATGTTTCGAGCGTACTCATGTGGTTTCCGATAAATACGCAAGGGCCTTCGAGGTTTTTGAAATAATCAACACCTGTTATTTTGATTTTGATCCCGACATGCTCTAATGCATGTAATACATCAAGGCTGCTTTCAGACCATTCAACATTACCATACATGGAACGCTTTGCATTAGAACTCGCCTTAAAGACGATGGGTAGAAGTTTGCAATAAAAACTGAATGAAGGCGCTATTCTTGCAAGCAGTGAGACCTTATCAATGCTTGTTTCATACAAGCCATTTCTGAATATAAGATATTCCATTCCGTTCTCCTGTTTATCCGAGATCCAGCGATAAGGATAAGTCTCTTTCGTTCAGGAGCTATGTTTTGACAGTTCTAATGCTCCTTTCGCTACAGCCGCAAAACTCACCCTTCGGGTTCAAACACTTGCGGCTGTTTAACGCTCCAGTCGCAAAGAACTGTTGCCAAAACATCGCTATTCACTTCAGAGCCCCATCCTTATTGCTGTATTTGGGTTTATATCGGCTCTTTGAAAAACTCAAGCCATTCATCAAACTGTTTTAACTTGTCATCTCCGAACTTCGCAATTATCTCCCTGATTTCCGGCACAGACTTTTCCCTTTCGAGACTATGTTCTTTTTTTGAATAAAACTTGTCGGCAAAGCAAATTATTCTTTCTTCGAGAGTGATGGGCTGCATGTCCCTTTTGGGAAGAGGAAATTTATTCGTTTCAATGTCGTCAATTGTGAGTCCTACGCCTACATGCGTTTCGCATACAACGGCATGTCCTGGAAGTCCCTCCTTTTCGAGTATCTCCCTTCCTAAATAGCCATGGGAGATATATGGATGGAATCCGTAGCAGCCGATCTTTGGAGAATGGGTCATGAAGATGCCTATGTCATGGAGCATGGAAGCTTCTTCGATAAACTTAAAGTCAGGACTCAATTCCTTTACTCTCTCTGCAATCTGCAACGCCTTTTTTGCCACGAGCTTGCTGTGATGGATCAGAAAGTAATATGCCTTTGAGTCAGGCTCATAGTATTTTTCTATTATCTTGAGAACATCCATCCTGTATTATAGTATAGTATAATTTCAATATGGAACTCACAGAGAATGCATTGAAGGTACTGCATGCCCGTTATCTGATTAAGGATGAAAAGGGCAAGGTTATAGAAACACCCGAGAATATGTTCAGACGCGTTGCCCGAAATATAGCCGGAGCAGAAAGGCTTTACAATGAGGATGCATCGTACTGGGAAGATAGATTCTATGAATTGATGGCATCGTTGAAGTTCCTCCCCAACTCTCCTGCATTGATGAATGCAGGAAAGTCTATCGGCCAGCTTGCCGCATGTTTTGTCCTTCCTGTTGAAGACTCCATGAAGAGCATATTCGATACGTTGAAAAATGCCGCGTTGATACTTCAGAGCGGAGGAGGAACAGGCTTTTCCTTTTCAAGGCTCAGGCCCAAGGCCGATATCGTGAGGTCGACAGGCGGTATTGCAAGCGGCCCTGTATCCTTTGTGAAGATTTATAACACTGCTACAGAGGTCATAAAGCAGGGAGGTGCACGCCGCGGGGCGAACATGGGTATTCTCAGGATAGACCATCCGGACATACTGGAATTTATAAGAATAAAAAGAAGGGAAGGGGAGCTGACTAATTTCAACATCTCTGTTGCTGTCACCGATGCATTCATGGAGGCATTTAAGAATGGTAATGAGTACAATCTTTTGAATCCACGGTCAGGGGAGGTAGTGGGAAGTCTCAGGGCAAGGACTGTTTTTGATGAGCTTGTAAAAAGCGCATGGGAAACAGGGGATCCTGGATTAATATTCATAGACAGGATAAACAGGGCGAATCCGACACCGCACATTGGTACGATCGAGAGCACGAACCCGTGCGGCGAACAGCCCCTTCTGCCTTATGAGGCATGCGTTTTAGGCTCCATGAACTTATCAAAATATGTTTTAAAAGAGGGTCAAAGGTCAAAGGTCAAGGGTCAAGAACTTATAGACTGGGATATGCTGGCAAAAGACATTAATACTGCCGTGCGATTCCTCGATGATTCTATCGATATTAATATATACCCCCTTCCAGAAATCGAAAGGATGCATAAAGGCAACCGAAAGATAGGGCTTGGGGTAATGGGATGGGCCGATGTGCTAATTCTGCTGAAAATACCTTATAACCATAAAAAGGCGTTTGAACTTGCAAGAAAGGTAATGAAATTCGTCAGAGATAAATCACGGGAGGCATCGATTGAGCTGGCAGAAAAACGCGGTGTCTTCCCTAATTTCAAAGGGTCTATTTATGACGCACCCGGTATGCCGAAGGTGAGAAATGCAACCACAACCACCATTGCGCCCACAGGAACACTTTCTACCATTGCAGACTGTTCAAGCGGCATCGAACCTTTATTTGCCATTGCATATAAAAGGCTTGTGCTCGATACAGAGTTATATGAGATAAACAAATATTTTATAGAAGTTGCCCAAAAGAGAGGATTTTTTTCTGATGAACTGATGACCGGGGTTTTGAGAAAGGGAAATCTCAGGGGGATAAAAGAGATACCCTTAGATGTAAAGAGACTTTTCAAAACAGCACTCGAGATTCCCCTGGAAGACCATATCGAGATGCAGGCAGCATTTCAGGAATATACGGACAACGCAGTCTCAAAGACTATTAACCTGCCTAATAAGGCAAAAAAGGAAG
The DNA here is from genome assembly GCF_036745535.1 of Dissulfurispira sp. Taxonomy (NCBI): domain Bacteria; kingdom Pseudomonadati; phylum Nitrospirota; class Thermodesulfovibrionia; order Thermodesulfovibrionales; family Dissulfurispiraceae; genus Dissulfurispira; species Dissulfurispira sp. The sequence goes on along the minus strand of NZ_DAIOFX010000026.1, from coordinate 15,432 downwards.
ATGTGGAAAGGGCATTCATTCTGGCCTATGACAAAGGTGTTAAAGGCATTACTATTTTCAGATACGGTGCAAAAAGGGGAACGCTTGTCAAATTTGCGGACGCAGACTGAGGTACTATGTTTGCATTAAAGAAAATTTTGACTGCATTTCTTTTGCCTCCAGGCATATTTATTGTCCTTTTATTATTTTCAGGATTATGGTTTTTATTTAAAAAAAACTGGAAGGCAGGTATTATAAATTGTTTTCTTGGTATTTCCATGTGGGCATTTTCCATATCACCTGTCGAAGATGCAATGCTCAGAGGGCTTGAATCTGACTTTAGAATCCCTGAAAATCCCCATGGTGATGTGATAATACTCCTTGGAGGCGGTGTATATGATAATGCACCTGACCTGTCAGGCATAGGTGCTCCTTTAGAAGATATGCTCGGAAGGATTATCACTGCTGTAAGGCTCCAGAAAAGACTTAATGTTCCGGTTATTGTTTCAGGAGGTGCTGTCTTTAAGGGCAGAAAGGCAGAAGCACCCATTGTAAGAAGATTCCTCATTGATCTCGGGGTGCCTGACAAAAAAGTTATCATCGAAGATAAAAGCAGGGATACTATTGAGAATGCGAAATATACAGCAGCAATTTGCAGAAAGCTTGGCTATAATAAGCCAATACTGGTTACATCCGCATCTCATATGAGACGGTCAGTTATGAGCTTTGAAAAAGTCGGCATGAAAATTATGCCATTCCCCGCCAATTTTAAGACATGGAAGAACAAAAAATATGGATGGGAAGATTGTTTGCCAGGCTCCGGCAAAACAAGGGGTGCAATGAAAGAGTATATAGGACTGTTATTTTACAAATTTGCATATTAGGAGGATTTCTATGTTGCTTGGTGTTAATGTTGACCATGTTGCTACTGTGAGAGAGGCGAGAAAGACCTTTGAGCCTGATCCTGTGATGGCTGCAACGCTTGCAATATTAGGCGGTGCTGATGGAATAACTATCCATCTCAGGGAAGACAGGAGGCATGCTCAGGACAGGGATTTAAGGCTCTTGAGAGAAGTCGTGCATTGTGAATTGAATCTTGAAATGGCTGCGACAAAAGAGATGATTCGCATTGCCCTCAATGTAAAGCCTGACATGGTGACACTCGTGCCTGAAAAAAGGCAGGAGCTTACAACAGAGGGCGGTCTCGATATGGTGGGACAGAAAAAGATTCTAAAAGAAACAATCAGAAAGCTTCAGGACGGCGGCATTCCTGTTAGTCTTTTTATCAATCCTAATATTATGGATGTGGATATATCAAAGGAAATCAGAGCTGATATGGTGGAGATTCACACAGGACTTTATGCAAATGCAAAAGGCAAGAAACAGGAAAAGGAACTGCACAGGGTTATAGAGGCGGTAAAGGTGGCTAACAAACTCGGCTTGCTTGCAAATGCAGGTCATGGACTGAATTACTTCAATGTGAAGAGCATCGCTGCCATTGAAGGAATAAGAGGCCTTTACATCGGCCACAGCATTATCGCTCGCTCTGTCCTTGTGGGTATTGAGAGGGCAGTCAGGGAGATGAAGGAGTTGATAGGGGACATAAGGTAGGCTGATGCCTATTATTCATACAGCATTTGCGTATTCTCTTACTTCCTGCTCCAAACGCTTTCCGAGTTCCTCGGCAGTGACGTCCAGATCATACTGAGATTGAAGCCCAAGCCAGAATTCAGCGGACGTCCCAAAAAATTTTGCAAGCCTTAATGCCGTATCTGCTGTGATTCCCCGCTTTCCCAGCACAATCTCGTTAATTCTCCTGGGTGGTACGCCAATATTAAGTGCAAGTCTGTTTTGGCTTATACCCATTGGTTTAAGAAATTCTTCCAAAAGAACTTCGCCTGGATGTATTGGATTTAGCTTTTTTTCATAACTCTCCTCTCTTAATGATAATCTGTTATTTCTACTTCATATGCATCCCCTGCTTGCCATATAAAGCAGATACGCCATTAATCATTGATCCTAATACTATATTGCCCTTCTCTGTTGCCTTTCAGTTTTTCCGGCCTGTTAGCCGGCGGTATCCTTAAGTCATTGATGCTTTTAGCGTTATTTATCATTCGCAGTTTTCTCAATGAAGCTTGCTGAATATCGATTGGTAATTTG
>NZ_DAIOFX010000026.1:0-13190 GCF_036745535.1 Dissulfurispira sp. | reverse complement strand
ATTTATCATTCGCAGTTTTCTCAATGAAGCTTGCTGAATATCGATTGGTAATTTGGGGCGGCGCTGCGCTGGTATACATTTGTATAGGCTCAGCCTCCTGTTTTATTGCTTTTGTATTTCCCCTAAAACTGTTTAAACTATAGCACATTCGAAGGACTTTTAAAATAAAAAAATCTCATAAAATCAATTACAGTTATTCTTACTATTTCGTATTTTGTGATATTATGGATGAAGAACGAAATGGCGGAAAATGTGGCAAAAATTTCAAAAGTTCCTTCCGCTTGATGAGTGAATGAAGAACGGAGATAATAAAATATATGATTTACGGCATCGGCACTGACATTGTTGAGACAAAGAGAGTAAGAGATGCGGTTGAAAAATGGGGAGAGCGGTTTTTAAAAAAGATATTTACCGAAAATGAAATCTCTTACTGCTATAAAAAGAAAGACCCTTTCCCTCATCTTGCAGTGCGGTTTGCTGCCAAAGAGGCGGTAATTAAGGCATTATCGACTTCAGAGCACAAAGCACAGATCGCTGAAAGAGGACTGAAATTTGCAAACTTAAAAAATATCGAAGTGCTCAATCAGCCCACAGGCAAGCCTTTTATTAATCTATTAGGAAGTCTGAAGGCATCTTTTCATGATAAGTTCCTTATCCATCTCACGCTGACACATGAGCGAAACTATGCAATAGCCACTGTCGTACTTGAAAGAAAAAATTCATAAAAGGTATAATTTCAGGCTTATATCACCGAAAAGGAAGGATATTTCGTGAATATTATTGTCTGCATAAAACAGGTCCCTGACACGGCAGAGGTCAGGATAAATCCTGAGACAAATACCCTGATAAGGGAAGGCGTGCCAAGCATTATAAACCCCTATGATCTGCACGCCATTGAAGCAGCACTCCAGATAAAAGAGAAGACAGGAGCAAAGGTTACCGTAATAACTATGGGGCCTCCGCAAGCAGAAGAAGCCCTGAGAGAGGCAATATCCATGGGTGCTGATGATGTAAGGCTTATCTCTGACAGGGCTTTTGCAGGAGCCGATACATGGGCAACAGCACACGTCCTTTATAAGGCCATTGAGAAATTAGGATACGACATAATCCTATGCGGAAAACAGGCAATAGACGGAGACACCGCACAGGTCGGCCCTGAGGTCGCAGAATTTCTGAATATTCCACACATCGCATACATCAGAAAGATCGAGGATGTCAGCGATAAATCCATAAAGGTTCAGAGACTCATGGATGAAGGATACGATGTTGTTGAATCACCGCTTCCGGTCTTATTGACTGTTGTCAAAGAACTCAACACCCCAAGGCTTCCGTCCCTCAAAGGAAAAATGGCAGCCAAAAAAGCGGTAATCACAAAGATGGATTTGAATGCAATCGGCGCTGAGGCTGAGAATGTCGGACTGAAAGGCTCTCCTACGCAGGTCAAAAACATATTCGCACCGCAGTCAAAGGCTGACAGGAAGATGTTCCATGGAAGCGTGGAAGAGCAGGTGGACACTCTCGTAAGGGAATTAAGGGAGTTGAAATGCATATAGTCGTCAATATAGAGAGATGCACGGGATGCGGCCAGTGCATTGATTCATGTCCATTTACCGCAATCGTTATGCAGGAGGGAAAGGCATTCATTAATGAATACTGCCAGTTCTGCAAGGCATGCATGAACATATGCCCAGAAGGCGCAATAATAGAGATAATGGAAGAGGGAGATATTCAGAAGGCTGATATTTCTGATTACAAAGGCGTATGGGTATTTGCAGAACAGCGTGACGGCATGGTTGCTCCTGTTGCTTATGAGCTCCTCGGTGCAGGCAGGAGACTTGCGGATGAGTTAAAAGCAGAGCTATCTGCTGTTTTATTCGGCTCCAATGAGGATCAGGCAAAAGAGCTTATTAAATGGGGTGCTGATAAGGTTTATCATTGCAAAGATTCTATATTCGAGAAATTTAATGACGAACCGTATTCGCAATTACTCACAAATCTCGTAAAAACACATAAGCCCGAAATAGTCCTTGCAGGCGCTACGCCCATCGGCCGTTCATTCATTCCGAGGGTTGCAGCACGGGTGAGGACAGGCCTGACTGCAGACTGCACAGCATTGGAAATAGACAGGGATTCAGGAAATTTATTACAGATAAGACCTGCCTTCGGCGGAAACATAATGGCTACCATACTCTGCCCGAATCACAGGCCGCAGATAGCAACAGTAAGACCGAGAGTGATGAAGCGCGGCGAATATAATGCAGACAGAAAAGGCGAGATTATCCCTGTATCAGCAGATAACATCGCCTGCAGGACAAAGGTCCTCGAGACAATAAAAGAGGTATCCGAATGCATGGTAAACCTTCAGGAGGCCGATGTCATTGTTGCAGGCGGAAGAGGACTTGGAAAGCCAGATGGATTCAAAATGCTTGAGGAACTTGCAGAAGTGCTTGGTGGAGCAGTAGGTGCATCGAGGGCTGCTGTTGATGAGGGGTGGATTCCTTACAGCCATCAGGTGGGACAGACAGGAAAGACGGTCTGCCCGAAGATATACATAGCATGCGGCATATCGGGTGCTGTGCAGCATCTCGTTGGCATGCAGTCATCGGATATAATTATTGCCATAAATAAAAATCCAGAAGCACCCATATTCAATGTAGCAACCTACGGCATAATTGGAGACGTTTATGAGGTTGTGCCGCTTTTAATCAAGAAGCTCAAAGAGGTAAAGCAATAATGAAAATAGCCTTTGTCTTTCCAGGTCAAGGTTCCCAGAGCATTGGAATGGGCAAAGACCTCTATGACAATTTTGACGAGGTAAAAAGGCTCTACAGCGAGGCATCGGAAATTCTTGGCTATGACGTGGCTGGCTTGAGTTTTAACGGCCCTGCTGAAGAGCTGAATAAGACATTCAGGACACAGCCCTGTTTGCTTGTAGCGAGTATTGCAGCATACAAGGCATTAACTCTGAAAAATATTACCCCATCAGCAGTTGCAGGACACAGCCTCGGTGAGTATTCCGCCCTTGTTGCAGCAGGAAGCATATCATTCAAGGATGCTGTAAGAATAACAGAAATCAGAGGCAGGATAATGCAGGATGCAGTGCCTGAAGGTAAAGGTCTCATGGCTGCAATACTTGGGCTTGATAGAGTTGTTGTGGACGAGATTTGCGGCAAGATAGCGGGATATGTATCTGCTGCCAATTATAATTGTCCGGGACAGATTGTGATTTCAGGCGAAAGGGCAGCGGTTGAAGAAGCCATGAATACGGCTAAAGAAAAGGGGGCAAAAAAGGCATTGCCTCTTGCTGTGAGTGTTCCCTCACACTGCAAGCTGATGGAAGATGCAGGCAGAGAATTTGAAAAGGCATTAAAAGGGATCGAGATAAAGGATGCACAGGTGCATTTTGTAAATAATGTGGAGGCACGGTTTGTTTCAAATGCAGATGAGATAAGGAAATCCCTTGTAATGCAAATGAGCCAGTCGGTTTTATGGGAGGACTGCATAAAGACAATATCTTCGTCCGGCGTAGAAACATTCGTGGAGGTTGGCCCTGGTAAGGTTCTTTCCGGACTGATTAAAAGGATAGATTCTTCTGCAAGGATTTTTAATGTAGAAAACATGGAGACTCTAAATAAAACAGTGCCGGAGATTTCAGGAGTCTAATGATGCTGATCGATGTAAGGGGATTAAAACATCCTGAACACATAAGGGAGTTCAGGAATCACTTTGAAGGCGTCTGTACTGTGCATGAAGATGTCACTGTATATCTGGACGACAGGACAGATGATTTGAAGAAATTCGAGATGTATATCCGTATGTGTAATGGGAAGTATAAGGTTCATAAAGAGAATGGCTATTTAAGGATAAACATATCAGAGCCGTTTAGTATGTGCGGATAAACAATCGTATGCTACAAGGCGAAACTAACTTTTGCAAAATTAATTGGTCCGCAGTGCTTTATGAGAGCTAAAACAGAATATAGAAGTTTTCAAAGGTGTAAATGCAGGGGGCAGTCGTTACTTTGCCACTTAGAGAACCCAGAAATTTTGCTTCAAGTTAGTTTCACCTTGTAGCTTATATGAATAGTAAAGGAGAATAAATTGGGATGAAGAAAAAGGTTTCTGTTATAGGCGCGGGGAATGTGGGCTCATCCCTTGCGCAGATGATTGTCCAGTCTGGAATTGCCGATGTGGTTCTTTTTGATATTGCAGACGGCATACCACAGGGAAAGGCTCTGGATCTTTCGGAGGCATGTCCTCTATGGGGATCTTCGTCTTCCATCATAGGCACAAATGATTATTCGCATACAGAAAATTCCGATGTGATAGTCATTACCGCAGGATTTCCGAGAAAGCCCGGAATGAGCAGAGATGACCTTTTGCATGCGAATGCAAAGGTTGTATCAGAGGTTACTGAAAATACATCAAAGATATCTCCCGATGCAGTGATAATTGTTGTTACAAACCCTATGGATGTTATGGCCCAAGTGAGCATGAAGGTGTCAGGGTTTGATTCGGAAAGGGTCATGGGAATGGGCGGAATTCTCGATTCTGCGAGGTTCAGGACATTTATTGCATGGGAATTGAGCATTTCTCCTGAGGATGTGGAGGCCCTTGTCCTCGGAGGACATGGCGACCTGATGGTTCCTATGCCAAGGTTTACCACAGTAAAAGGCGTACCCATCACAGAACTCATCACCAAAGACAGGATTGATGCACTTGTGGAAAGGACAAGACACGGCGGTGCAGAGATTGTTGCACTTTTAAAGACAAGAAGCGCCTATTATGCGCCTGCTGCTGCAACATATGAGATGGTAAAGGCAGTTTTGTTCGATGAGAAAAGGATGCTGCCCTGCTCTGCATATCTTAATGGCGAATACAGTAAGAACGGCATTTATACTGGCGTGCCTGTGATGCTTGGAAATGGCGGAGTGGAGAAGATTATCGAGCTTAATTTAAATGAGCAGGAGAGGGCGGATTTCGAAAGATCTGTATCAGCAGTAAAATCATTGGTTGAAAAACTAAATTTATAATGGAGGATTTTGATGGAAAGGACATTATCGATTATTAAACCGGATGCAGTAAAGAAGAATGTGATTGGAGAGATTATAAGCAGATTTGAAAAGAACGGCCTGAGGATTGCTGCAATAAAGAAGATATGGATGACAAAGGAAGAGGCTAAGGGCTTTTACATTGTTCATAAGGACAAACCCTTTTATGACAGCCTTACTGATTTCATGTCAGAGGGGCCGATTGTCGTAATGGTTCTTGAGGGAGAGAATGCCATTTCAAAGAACAGGGAGATCATGGGCGCAACAAATCCTGCTAACGCAGCGCCGGGAACAATAAGAAAGGACTTTGCAGAGAATATCGAAAGGAATGCTGTTCATGGTTCTGATACTCCTGAAACAGCAGTATTTGAGACAGGATATTTCTTTTCATCATTAGAGATACTGTAATGGCATATAAGGATTTAAGAGATTTTATTTCAGCCCTTGAGAAAAGGGGACTTCTTCACAGGATAAAGGTTGAGGTTGACCCTATACTCGAGATATCTGAAATCACGGACAGGCAATGCAAAAGTCCTGATGGAGGCAAGGCACTGTTTTTCGAAAAGGTCAAAGGCTCACCGTATCCTGTTGTCACCAATATCTTCGGCTCTTTTGAGAGGATGTGTCTTTCACTTGAGATTAATCACCTCGATGATGTCGGGAAGCGCATCGAAGAACTGCTCAATCAGGCTCCACCAAAGACATTGATGGAAAAACTCGCAATGCTTCCAAAGCTATTTGAATTTTCAAGATGGCTTCCCAAGCATGTCAAGGATGCACCATGCCATGAGGTTATTGAAAAAGACAATCCCGACCTGTCCAAATTCCCTATTATCAAATGCTGGCCTGGAGACGGGCAGCCTACAGACGAGGGAAGGTTTATCACATTTCCCATGGTCTTCACAAAAGACCCTGAGACAGGCAGGCAGAACTGCGGTATGTACAGGATTCACATCTATGACAAAACAACAACAGGAATGCACTGGCATATCCATAAAGATGGAGCAAGGCATTACGACAAATACAAAAAGCTTAATAAAAGAATGCCTGCAGCAATTGCAGTGGGAAGCGACCCTGCTGTTATTTATTCAGCATCTGCACCCCTTCCCGAATCGATAGATGAAATGCTCTTTGCAGGATTTTTAAGGAGAGAGCCAGTTGAGATGGTAAAATGCATCACCTCTGATATCGAGGTCCCTGCAAACAGCGAGCTTGTTATAGAAGGCTATCTTGAGCCCTGCGAGATGCGCATAGAAGGGCCATTCGGAGACCACACAGGCTTTTATTCTGCAGCGGATAATTATCCAGTTTTCCATGTAACCTGCATAACGCATAGAAAGGACATGATATATCCAACAACTATTGTCGGAAAGCCCCCTATGGAAGACTGCTATATGGGCAAGGCAACAGAGCGTATTTTCCTGCCCTTTATTCGTCTTGATTTTCCTGAAATAAAGGATATGAACCTTCCCATGGAAGGCGTGTTCCATAACTGCGCCCTGATTTCCATAAAGAAGAGCTATCCAGGCCATGCGAAGAAGATTATACATGGCTTATGGGGCAAGGGGCAGATGATGTTTTCAAAGCTGCTTGTTATTGTGGATGATGATGTAGATGTCCAGAATATCTCATACACTGCATGGCGTGTTCTAAATAGTGTGGACTGGAAGAGGGATGTTGTTATTGCCGAAGGCCCTCTCGATGACCTTGACCATGCAGCAAACTTTCCCCGATACGGCTCAAAGATGGGCATAGATGCAACAAGGAAAACGAGGGAAGAGGGCATGACGAGGGACTGGCCTGATGAAATATATATGTCCGAGGAAATTAAAAAGATAGTTAACAGCAGATGGAAGGAGTACGGATTTTAGATAAAGATAAGAAATTCATGCAAAGGGCATTGAACCTTGCAGAAAAGGCAAGGGGAATGACAAGCCCCAATCCGATGGTCGGCGCTGTAATTGTCAAAAACGGCAAAGTTATTTCGGAAGACTATCACAAAAAGGCAGGCGAGCCACACGCCGAAGCCCTTGCAATTCTCAAGTCGGGTGAAAAGGCAAAAGGCTCCACCCTTTATGTAACCCTTGAGCCGTGCTGTCATTTGGACAAAAAAACCCCACCGTGTACAAGGGCAATCATAAATTCAGGTATAAAAAAGGTTTTTATTGCTATGAAAGACCCGAATCCAAAGGTTTCGGGAAAGGGTATCGAAGAACTAAGAAAACATGAAATCGAGGTTGTCAGTGGAATATTTGAGGATAAGGCAAAAAAACTTAATGAGGCATACATAAAATACATAACTACGAGAACACCATTTGTTACTTTAAAAACAGCAATGACCCTCGACGGTAAGATCGCAACTCCTGAAGGTCAGTCAAAATGGATAACTGGAGAAAAGGCGAGAAGGATTGTCCACCGGATGAGAAGCAGTGTTGATGCTATTCTTACTGCTGTCGGTACGGTAAAAGCGGATAACCCGGAGCTTACGGTAAGAATGGGTCAAGGGTCAAAGGTCAAGGGTCAAGGGATTAAAAATCCAAAAAGGATTGTTATCGATCCCAATCTTGAAATACCGCTTGACTATAAGATTTTCAACGTGCCGCCAGAGACGATAGTAGTGACAAAAATGGGTCAAGGGTCAAGAGGCAAAGGGCAAGAGTTAATCGATAAAGGCGTAAAAATAATCGAATATGACGACGAGCGTGTGGATTTGAAATGGCTTATGAAAAGGCTTGGAGAGACTGGGATTACATCTGTGATGATAGAAGGAGGCTCATCCCTTAATGCCTATGCCCTCCAGGATGGAATAGTGGATAAAGTGGTATTCTTCATCGCTCCAAGAATTATTGGAGGAAAAGATTCAATCCCTGCCATTGGCGGTAAAACATTCAGAAGACTGGAGAATGCCTTCCGGGTAAGCGACACGAAGATTAAGAGAGTCGGAGATGATCTGATGGTCGAAGGCTATCTTAACCTCTCGGCTTAGCCAGTATCTCGAGAACCCTCAACTCAAGAAACCTCTTTGAAGCAGCGGATCTGATAACAAGCACAGAATCAGCGCCTTTTGCAGTCCCTGCCACTGCAAGGACTTCCTCTCCTTCGGGAATAAGCCCTGCATCAGCAGCCATCATCACGATCTCGCAGCAGACCTTTGGTCCTTCTCCATATCTCCTCAATGACTGTGCAACTATGAGCGTTGGATAAAGGCCGTTGAATTTTGTGGCGAAGGCAGTCTCTATATTATGGGTAATCATTGTGCCTGTATAGACCTTTGCGCCTGTTGACTCTATCTTTTTCCTTATCTCTGAAGGCATTTCAAGGGTATTGGCACCCTTAAAACCTGCTGAATGGGTAACTACTACTATATTTATTCCTGAATCCTTCAATGCCTCTGAAAATAAAAGTCCTGTATCTCCCTCTGTCGATGCGATTACAATATATTTATATTTGCTGTCTTTGATGGCATTTCTTACCACCTGAAGGCATGCCTCTGTATTGTCCTTGCCTGGTTTCTCAAAATACATCACCTTTTTTTCCATTTGCTACCTCCTGTTTGTGTACGAATAAATTAATTATAATAGATTGGAGGTTTCAATACAAATGGTTGGTTATCTTTACATCCACATCCCCTTCTGCATTAAAAAATGCATCTATTGCGATTTCTATTCCATACCTTTTAAATCACAGATTGCAGGGGACTATATTAAGGCGCTGTGCAGGGAGATAGGATTGAGAAAGGATGTTGTTGGCGATCTAACGACTATCTACATCGGCGGGGGCACGCCGACAATCCTCTCCGAAAAAGAGATTGCAGGACTCCTCCAAGCGATGAGAGATAACTATGTAATTGATCCTGATGCCGAGATTACTATTGAAGCCAACCCGCGCACTATTTCTGAAGATAAGGCAAGAAAACTACTCGATTCAGGCATAAATAGGATGAGCATCGGCATACAATCTTTGATCGATAAAGAGCTTATAATCCTGGGCAGAAGCCATAATGCAGAGGATGCCATCAAGGCTGTGAAAAATGTTAGAAGTGCAGGATTTAAAAATATATCCATTGATTTAATCTACGGGATACCTCTTCCAAAATTTCAAATTTCAAATTTCAAATTTCAAATTCAAAACTGGGAATATTCGCTGCAAAAAGCCCTTGAGCTAAGCCCTGAACACATATCTACTTACGAGCTTACACCTGAGAAGGATACACCGTTATACGAAGATATAAAAAGTGGAAGGCTTGCTATGCCTGAAGAAGGAGTCATTTCAGAGATGTATTATAAAGGGATTGACATGTTAAAGAAGCATAGGTATATACATTATGAAATATCCAACCTCTCAAAACCAGGATATGAATGCAGACATAACCTCAATTACTGGAACAGGGGCGAATATCTCGGCATTGGAGCAGGGGCGCACTCTTTTTTTGGTGGGAAGAGAACAGGCAATGCAAGGGATATAAGCCACTATATCGAAAGCATCAATAACAACAAGATGCCGGTTGCAGAGAAACATTATATAACTAATGACGAGGCATTAAAGGAATTTATATTTCTCGGCATGAGAAAGACAGATGGAATCGATATGAAACTTTTGCCTGACAAAAAGAGGGTGTTAATGAAAAAGGCCGTGGAAGAACTCTCATCCCACGGCCTTGTAGAAGTTAAAGGCAATTATTTGAGACTTACCCGAAAAGGACTAATCCTCAGCAACGAGGTTATCGTGCAGGTATTGTTATCACTTGAGGGAAGCCGCCCCTCATAATCCAGAGCAATATGTCCTTGCCCTTCTCTATTTTTGAAACAGTGTCATTGTACTCTTTTATGTTTGTTACGGGTTTTCTGTTGACCTCCATTATTATGTCACCCTTGGCAATAATGCCGAGGGCAGGGCTGTTCTCTTCTATGTTATTGACCAGCACCCCCTTTATCTTTCTTGTGATGCCGAGTTTCTGAAGGATCTCATCTGTCACTTCCTGAACAGATACGCCCCTTAACGAATTCTCGAATTGTGCTGGTGAAACGATCTGCGGTTCTATTGGAAGTTCTGCTATGGTAACTTTTGTAGTTAAAAGATTTCCGTTCCTAATGATTTTTATCTCGACTGTCTTGCCGGGTTTTGTTGCAGCAACCATATTTTTAAAGTGGAATGGGTTGTCTGTCTTTTTGCCGTCATATGATATTATGACATCATATTTTTTAAGGCCTCCCTTGTCTGCCGGGCCTCCCTCCACAACGTCCACAAGCAGCACACCGCTTTCGTCTTTGAGGCCAAGCTGTTTTACAAGCTCAGGTGTGAGCGGCTGTATCTGGACACCGAGCCAGCCCCTTACAACCCTTCCCTGATTGATGATGCTGTCCATCACATTTTTCACCATGCCCGAGGGTATGGCAAATCCTATGCCCTGATAGCCTCCGCTTGTGCTGAATATGGCTGTATTAATGCCTATCAGTTCTCCTTTGATATTTACAAGGGCACCGCCTGAGTTGCCTGGATTTATAGCTGCATCGGTCTGGATAAAATCCTCGTAATCAGTTATGCCGATGCCTGACCTTCCGAGGGCACTTATGATCCCCATGGTTATTGTCTGGCTTAAACCATAGGGATTGCCTACTGCCAGCACAACCTCTCCGACCCTTAACTTATCGGAATCTCCCCATGGGACAGTGGGAAGGTTGGTTTCATTTATTTTGATAATAGCAATATCCGTTCTGGAATCCATTCCTATGGGTCTTCCCTTATACTCTTTGCCGTCTGACAATTTCACTATGATGTCTTCGGCGCCTTCTATCACATGGTTATTGGTAAGTATATAACCATCGGGTGTTGCAATCACGCCCGAGCCTAAATTTGTTACTTTTCTCTTTTGTGGTCCCGGGTCTCCAAAGAACCTTCTGAAAAGAGGGTCATCAAAGAAAGGATGACGCTGTGTTTTTACAGTTCGTGATGTCGATATGTTTACGACAGCAGGCTTTACACGCTCTGCGACCTTTGACATAGCCTCACCGAATTTCGTAAGTATCTCCGTGGATTCCTTGCCCGGTGTGTCTGCCAGTATTACCGACGGCAGCAGTAAACATAGGAATAGGATTATGACGGTTATTTTCTTTGATATTCTATGATCATTTACCATTGTCTTTAATTACCTCCGCAATCTAAATTTTTAGTGGCTTTACTTCAAATTTTAAAACTCTTTTGGTATCTTTATCAACCCTGTATCTTTCGTCCAGTCTATAACCTATTACCCACACGATATTATTGCCGGAGATGAGCAGTGGAACCGCATCCCGTTCATCCCTCGGTATTTTCTCATCAACAAAGTAGTCCTGCAGTTTCTTCTTTTTTCCAAATCCAAGCGGATAAAAGAAATCTCCCTGAAGCCGCCCCCTTATTGTCATTGGGAAATGAACCTTATCCGCGTCTATGACGGCAAATTTTTGCGCATCTCCATAATCTTTTACCTCGTCAACGCCCATAATTGCTGAATGAAGGACCATGGATGATTCCTTCACTATAGTTTCACCTGGACTGTCTATAACATAGACACCAAGCTTTGTTGGCTTTTCGGATGTAATGATAATGGTAGAATACCCTTTTATGACCCGTATATCTTTAGGCAGATATATCCTGTCCCCTGATTTGCCCGACTTTATCAGGGACATTATTTCTTCGACATGAATGAAACCGATTCCGTGAAGCCCCTTAGTCTCATCGATGGCCCTCCTTAAAACCCTTCTCAACATCACCGTATCCATTGCCTCCAGAGGGCCAAGGAAAAGCTCGATTGCATTGTCGGTCTTTCTCGTTATGAGCTTCATAAGGGTCTTTGTCACGAGTATCTCAAAATACCTCTCTTCGTCCCTGAAAATATCCGCAGTCCTCGAAAGGGTTTTTACAACATCCATGTTTATCTTTTTAGCTGCAGGGATAATGAGATGTCTTATTTTGTTACGGAAGTATTCTTGCTTGAGATTTGATGAATCGATTACAAAGCCTATCCCTTCGGTTTCAAGAAAGTTTTCTATGTCGCTTTTTTCTATCTCAATAAGGGGTCTTATTATGTGTTTTCTCACAGGCGGTATGCCGGAAAGTCCTGAAGTACCGGCGCCTCTTAAAAGCCGCATTATTATTGTCTCTGCCTGATCATCCGCATTATGCCCGAGGGCGATTTTGTTTGCAGCCTTCTCGATGGCGATTTCATCAAGGGCCTTGTAACGCAGTTCCCTTGCTGCTTCCTGCTTGTTTACCTTTTTTTCTTTCATATAGGACTTTACATCAATAGGTCTTGTTGTAAAAGGTATGTCCATGGAACTGCATATATCTCTGCACAATTCTATCTCATAGGGAATTTCATCAGGCCTTAATCCATGGTCTATATAAGCTGCGGATATATGGATGCCGAATTCCGGTTTGAGCTTATGAAGGATTGTGAGCAGGCACACTGAATCAGGGCCTCCGGAAAGCCCCACAAGGACGTGATCTCCCTGAATCAGCATGTGATATTTATTAATGGTTTCCCTGACTTTTTTGATGATCTCCATTTGTTTATTATACTCTAAATCTATCGATAAGGATGGGTCTCTGGAGTGAATAAGGTCGGTGCCGGACTCTGAAGCTGCATCTACAATGGCCCTTGTCAGGATAGCCGTCCAGCAACGCGGTGCTGATTTTTACATTTAGTGGTTTCAAGATATCAATCGTTGAATCCAGTATCCGTGGTGCTATTTCCTGCTTTATCTGTTTGAGCTTTGCGTAATACGACTCTCTGTCGTCTTTGAAGGGGACATGAGATATAACGTTAATACAAGAATTTCATCATCCCGCGAGAGGTTAAATCGTGATAAGAACATGGCAGCACCTTCGGAGTATACGGAACCGTCTGTTGCAAGCAATATTTTCATATGTCACCTCCAACGGCTTTCTTAAGCTAAGCATATCACACCATGCTTTGCTTTACAATTTTGCATTCGAGTTGATATTATGATTAGAATTTTTGGAGAGGTGGCCGAGTTGGTCGAAGGCAGCCGCCTGCTAAGCGGTTGTGGGGGTAACACCTCACCCAGGGTTCGAATCCCTGCCTCTCCGCCAGAATTATAAGTAATAAGTGAGAAGTAAAAAGTAAGAAGTAAAAAATAAA
>NZ_DAIOFX010000025.1:21678-23349 GCF_036745535.1 Dissulfurispira sp. | reverse complement strand
TAAATATTTTATAAACTTTGCTATCCACGGTCTTTTAAATTCAGGCTATGTTAAAATAAAGAAATTGAGAAAATATTTAATTTACTCACTTATATTTCATATTTTACTGATTTCATTGGCCATTTTTCTTGTTCGGGAAAAGAAGGAAAAAGTACCCCCTCCTTTTTTTGCGCAGATCATCACTCCCGAGGAACTGCGACAAGAGAGGACATTGAGACCGCCCAAAAGTCCTGAAGCGCCAAAAAAAGAAAAGACTTTCAGGATGCCAAAGCTGCCTGAAGATATGCCTTCGCCGAAAGACCTTTCGGCTGCTCCATCCGGACGGTCATCCGGGCAAAAACTGCCAAAAGGTTCTTCAGATACGGACTCTGCTGCCACGTCTACTCCGCCAAAGGATGTTACAGGCAAAGAGGGAAAGGGTGAACTTCCTGCCCCGAGCGGAAACAGGCAGGGCACATCCGAAAAACCTGCACCAAAAACTTTCAGGGAGAAGTTCTTTGACAAAGATGTTATAGGCAAACTCGCACAAAAAGGGAAGGAGGAAACAAAAACCGATAACGGCATCACATTCGATACGCAGGAGTTCAAGTACTATGGCTATATGCAAAGGCTGAAGGAAAAAATAGAAGGCATATGGAGGTATCCTTCAGATGCTGCCGAGAAAGGGCTGTTCGGCGACCTGTATGTAAAGTTTACCATTAAAAAAAATGGGAAGTTAGGGACTGTTGAACTGGTCAGGACTTCAGGGCATAAGAGCCTTGACGACGCGGCAATCAAGGCATTAAAGGATGCCGAGCCTTACTGGCCCCTTCCAGACGAATGGGGAAAAGATGGGCTCACCATTACAGGGCATTTTGTCTACTCCCTGTACGGGGTTTACATCAGATAAGTCTGTTATAATATTTATATGAAGAGATTATATCTAAAGATCGGCGATAAGGTCAGGCATCTGAAATACTTTTCATGGGGCGTCGGAGAGGTTGTCGAAGAAAAACACTCTGACCTGCCCGGGGGTTTTTGTTTTGTGAGGATTGCCTTCCAGGACGGAGACGAGCGCTCGTTCATCAATGACCTGAGCAATGAACTCTGCTGTTATTATACAGGCATAAAGCTGATAGACGAATACAATATCTGGAAAACCTAAAGCAATCAGCTTATTGCTGTTTTACAATCCTCGGCGTTATGAAAATAAGCAACTCTTCGGAACTTGTTTCCTTGGTCTCCCTCTTAAAAAGCCAGCCAAGCAGTGGAATCTTGGAAAGTCCGGGCACTCCTGAATCATTGTCCGACTCTGAACTTTTCAGAATACCGCCAATAACAACGGTCTCGCCGTCCTTCACAAGCACCTGCGTTGATACTGCCCTCGTATCTATTGCCGGATTGCCTAATGAATCTTTGTTTGCATAATCGGGCTCGTCTTTATTTACGTCTATTTTCAAGAAAATTGTGCCGTCAGGTGCTACCTGTGGAGTCACAATTATCTTTAAATTTGCATCTATATAAGTTGTCGTAAATGTCCCCTGTGTTGCTCCCGGAGTAGTTATTGGTATTTTCTTGCCATGCCTTATAATTGCCTGCTCATTCTCAAGTGTCATAATCTTTGGCATTGAAAGCAGTTTTGCCTTGCCAACAGCCTCAATTGCAGACAGCCTCAGGTCTAAGCCAAAGGTT
>NZ_DAIOFX010000025.1:13001-21578 GCF_036745535.1 Dissulfurispira sp. | reverse complement strand
CCAAGGCTTTTTGAGAAGTTGGTATTCATCTCGACTATCCTTGACTCTATAAGAACCTGCGGGGTTTGTTTATCAAGGTCATTTATGAGCTTCTGGATCTCATTTAGGCTTGATGGAATGTCCTTGACTATCAATGAACGCGTCCTTGTATCAATACTAATATTGCCCCTCGGAGATAAAATCTTTCCTTTCTCTATCGAGTCTTTAACCTTTTCAACATTTGCATAGTTCACAGTAAATACCCTTGTCTCAATATCCTCTGCCTTGCCGAAAACCTCTTTTGTTTCAGCAACAGCCTTCTTCTCCTCCTGAAATGCCTTTAATGTCGCAATCCTTATGACATTACCCTCGATAACCTTCTCGAGGTTAAATGTCTTCAGCACGATATTCAGAGCCTGCTCCCACGGGACATTCATGAGCTTCATGGAGATCTTTCCCTTCACGTCTGGATGGATAACGATATTGTATCCGCTTACATCGCCCAGAAGTCTCAGGATCGGTACTATGTCGGCATCCTGAAAATCAAGAGAAACCAGATCAGAGTTTGGAGTTTGGAGTTTGGAGTTTGGGGCTTTCTGAATATCGTCTCTTTTTGCTAAATCAATTTTCCTATCTTTAAAAGCTATATCAACTATTATTTCATCCTCCATCGCAACCACTTCGGTATCGACTTTTCCCTCGATGCCCAGTATAAACCTTATATTCCCCTTTTTAGCCTTATACTTAAGGTCTTTAACAGGAGATGGTATGCTGGATGGTAGTGCTGCCTTCATCACCACACCAGGGATGTCTATCATGATCTTGCCGTCAAGCTCGAATACAGCCGGCTCCGGCATTGTACCATCGCCCTTTATGACCAGTTCAATACCAACATCGGTTTTATCAAATACCACTGCAGTGATCTCTTTTGCAGCATCGCCTGCCTTATCCGGCTTGCCTTCCTGCCGGGACATACCCTTATCCGTCCTCTTGTCTATAAGCTCCTGTTTTGCAGCATCGTTCTTCGATTCCACATAAAGTATGAGTGTATCTCCCTGTATCTCGGGTTTAATAATGGAAGGGCTCTGCAAAAGGATATCCAGACGTGATGTTACAACAGGGGTCTCTATTTGTGTCAATGATATTTCCGTTATGCCGGCCTGCCTGGAGTAAATCTTATCTCCAAATCTTCCAAGGCTTACCCCTTCTATATCCACGGTTGCCCTGAACGGGTCGGCAGGGCTGGATATCTTATACCTTATGGGGCCATTGATCTTGATTTTTACAGCATTATCCAGCAACTCGATATTTGTTATCTGACGAACACCTGAATCCTTTATCGCCTCTCTGGCATCAGCCATACCGCCAGCCAAAACAAAACCGCTTAAAGCAAGTAACGTAACGGTTGCAATGAATAACGTCTTTTTCATCATTCTTCCTCCCTGCGGAGTTTTAAGATGGTGTCCTTCGGGCTAAGGGCACCTCTATAATCCCTTACATGTTCTCTGATGATAACAGAATCCTTTGTTATCTTATACACCTTTCCTCCGTGCAGACCCAGTTTAACTCCTTCTCTGATTGTATATGATTTGCCGTCAGGCAGAGTAATGACTGCATAATATTTTGTCTTGTCCCATAATATGGCTATAAGCTTGAATTCAGAAACCTCATAGCTCTCTATAGGTATAAGACCTTTAGGTTTAGCCTCTGCCTTAACAACAAGCGGCATAAATGGGTCTCTCCTTGCACCTGCGGTATATTCAACCCCTACCCCTGTCTTCGTCTCCAGAGACTTTTTTGTTACATCCTCCTTCTTTGCAGCTTCGGGAGACATTTGTTTTTGCGGCAAGGCATGAGCAATAACAATCCCCCAAAATACAACAACCAGTACCGATAGTATTAATACAAGTCTCTTTTTCATTTCTTCTCTTTTGCGGCCTTTTCCAGTTCTTTCCTTTCTTTCTCAGGAATAAAAGAGTATGTCATTGCAGTAAAACTGACATTCAGTACCGCAGCCTTTTGTTTTTGATCTGCTGTCTTTATATTTATGTTGGAAATATTAACAACCCTGCTGAGTTTCGTGATATTGCTGAAGAATTGACCAAACCTGTGGTAATTACCCAGCATCTCCACCTCAACCGGGATTTCATATACTTCTTTACTCGGATGAACAACCTTGTCCTTCGGCTTCCATGAAACGATCTGGAGCCCTGATTTTATCCCGAGTTCTGAGACCTGCCTTAAAAGCCCTGATACCTCCTTCTCCTCAGGCAGTTGCATCTGCAGCTCGAAGAGCTTACTTCTCAATCTCTCGTTTTCGGCCATGAGTGTGGAAAGTTTTTCTGCACCTTTCTTAGCTGTCTGGATTTCATTATTCTGCTTCTCCACTTCAGTCACCAACTTCCCCCTCTCTTCAAAGGCAGGCATTATCAATAAAACAGCAAAGAGTACAATGATAATTAATGGAGGCAGCACAAGCAGCAGCTTTTTTCTCGCTGGAGGGAGAGTCTCTACATCAAAACCAAGCTTTAGTGCCATCGTATGCTATACCTTTACCTTAAAATTAAGTTTGAATCTATATACCTGAACCTTCTCAAACTCCACCTGTTTTAATTCCTCAAGATATACATCAGTAAAGTTTACCGACTTCTTTAAGTTTTCAACATAAGAAACAATGTCGATATTTGTGAAAGCATATCCTTCCAATCCCACACCGCTGTCCTTATATGTCATGGAAGCCAGCCAGATGCCTTTGGGCATAACCGTGCTCACATCATCGAGTATCCTTACAGGGACAGCCTGGTTCTTCCTGAGGGTCTCTATAAGGGCATTCCGCTGCTCGATCTCTTTATTCAGTTTCTCGTATTTTTTCACTTCATTTATCTTTTTGTTCAGTTCCGTCAATTTTGCTTTATTTGATTCGCTCTGCGCCTTGAGTTTCGATACGCTCGATTTAAACAAAAAGGTGACAAGTCCCATTACGATGAGTGCTGCGCCGCTGACAATAATGATTGCCACAAGAAAGCTCGCAGGACCCTTTACCCTCTTTTTTTTCTTCTTTTCAGCTAAAAGGTTTATCCTTATCATTATCTGTCTCCGACACGCCTCAGGGCAAGCCCGACAGCTATTGCAGCTATCGGCGCCGTTTCTTTTATATGAGTTGCATCGAGCTTTTCGGGTATTTTTATATTCTTGAACGGATCCGCAACCTCCACCTCGATGCCGAGCCTGTCCGTCATCGCTTCAGGGAAACCCTTTATGAGGGCAGCCCCTCCGCTCAGGATAATCTTATCTATATCCTCTTCTGCAACGCTGCTGCGGAAATATTCAAAAGACCTGTAGAGTTCAGTATATATCTCCTCGGAAGCAGAATTAATGACAAGCTGCACATCGGCTGGCAGAATGCCCTCTACAGAACGTCCCATTTTCAATCGCTCGGCGTCTTCTCTGGAAATTCCGAACTCCCTCTCCAATGCCTCTGTATGGTGATTGCTGCCCATGGCGCTGTCCCTTGTAAAAACAGGCAGTCCGTTCTGGAGAATGTTTATGTTTGTCGTGCTTGCACCGACATTGATCAGTGCAATATTTTTTCTTTCTTCTATACCGTAGTTGATTTCATACATGTTGCTGAGAGCAAAGGAGTCGACATCCACGATAACCGGCTCAAGCCCTGCCTGCGCAACAACATCGTGGTAATCTTTTATCAAAGCCTTTTTAACAGCTACAAGGACAACATCCATCTGCCCTTCTTCCTCTGCCTTGGGGCCGAGTATCTGGAAATCGATTTCCACATCGTTTATATCGAACGGCACATATTGTTCGGCCTCGTATTTTATCGAAGCGCCGAGTTCTTCTTCGGTCATAATCGGTATCGTTATCTTTTTTATGATCACAGAGGAATGACCGGAAACACTGATAACCGCATCGTTCCTTTTTATGCCGGCCTTTTTGAGCAATTCCTTGATAGAGGTGGTCAGTTTGGCCTTATCTGCAATCATCCTGTCGCCGATAACACCGGGCTGGATGGGAATCATGTCAAAAAGGGCAAGCTCATAGCCTGTCTTTGTATCATTGATCTGGACGGCTTTGATGTAAGCCGACCCGATATCGAGGCCTATGGGATTCTTCTTTTTAAACATATTTAGTTAATAATTACAGAAAAATACCGATTGTCAAGCATTTATAACGGGATATCCACCTTTATATTCAATTCCCTCAACTGTTTGAGCTCCACCGTCGATGGCGCACCGCTCATAAGACATACAGCCTTCTGGGTTTTCGGGAATGCTATAACATCCCTTATGGAATGTGCTCCAACCATCAACATCACCAGCCTGTCCAGACCGAGTGCAATACCGCCGTGTGGAGGCGCGCCGTATTCAAGGGCATCGAGGAGAAAACCGAATTTTAATCTTGCCTCGTCCTCCGATATCTTCAGTATCTCGAACATCTTCTTCTGCACGTCCCTTCTGTGAATACGGATGCTGCCGCCGCCTATCTCATAGCCGTTAAGCACGATGTCGTATGCCTTGGCCCTCAGGGTTCCGAGTTCGGAGTCAGGAGTCTGGAGTTCAGAAACATTCATCGAAAACATCTTTTCGATATCCTCATCTACTGGAGAAGTAAATGGATGGTGCATGGCTGTAAATCTGCCGCCTTCTTCGTCCCATTCCAGAAGCGGGTAATCCGTTACCCATAGGAATCTGAACCCATCCTTTATGAGGTTCAGTCTTTTGCCGAGTTCAAGCCTCATTCGGCTTAATACATCATGCACAACCTTCTCTTTGTCGGCAACGAACAGCATCAAATCACCTTCAGACGCCTCAAGCCTCTCTGCCATCTGCCTTAAGACCTCCTCGGGAAAGAACTTGGCGATAGGCGATTCAAAACCGTTCTTTACCTTTATCCATGCAAGTCCCTTTGCACCAAAGGATTGCGCCTCTTCGGTAAGCATATCTATTTCTTTTCGGGAAAGCCCTGCCATTCCTTTACCGTTAATCGCCTTTACCCTGCCTTTGGATTGCAGTGCATCTAAAAAGACCTTGAATGAACCCTTTGATGCAAGGTCTGCCATGTCCTTCAATTCAAGGCCGAATCTCAGATCAGGCTTGTCATTGCCAAACCTCTCCATGGAATCCTTAAAACTGAGCCTCTGAAATGGCACCTCTATCTCGGTGACTAAGATATCCTTGAAAAGCCTCTTAATCATACCCTCTATAACAGCTATGATATCCTCTTTATCAGCAAAGGACATCTCCATATCAACCTGGGTAAACTCCGGTTGTCTGTCGGCCCTCAGGTCTTCATCCCTGAAGCACTTTACTATCTGAAAATACCTTTCAAGCCCTGACACCATGAGGATCTGCTTAAAAAGCTGGGGCGACTGGGGAAGCGCATAGAAATGCCCGGGATTGAGCCTGCTCGGCACGAGGTAATCCCTTGCGCCTTCAGGAGTCGATTTTGTGAGCATTGGCGTCTCTATTTCGAGAAAACCCTTTTCATCGAGATAATCCCTTATAACCTTTGTAGCCCTGTGCCTGACAATCAGATTATTCTGCAGTTCAGGCCTCCTCAGGTCGAGGTACCTGTATTTCAGCCTCAAAGACTCGGATGCCTCTGCAGCCTCTTCCATGGGAAACGGCAACGGGGTTGATTCATTCAACACCTTCAGTTCTTTCGCATAAAGCTCGACCATGCCTGTCGGGAGATTCGGATTCTCTGTTCCTTCAGGCCTCTGTCTTATTTCCCCTGATACGGATATAACAAACTCGCCCCTTAAATCGTGGGCAAGCCCATGCGCCTCCTTTGAGACATCGGGGCTGAAGACAACCTGGACAATGCCGCTCCTGTCCCTCAGATCGACAAATATCAGGCCTCCGTGATCCCTCCTCCTGAATACCCATCCTGCAAGACTCATATTGGAGCCTATATCCGACTCCCTGATTTCGCCGCACCATTTATCGCGAATCATAAAACCCTCATAATTAAGTTAATGAGTCAATAAGTGAATGGGTGGATGAGTACCCCATTTACTCATTTACCCATTAACCTTTTAATTTCTTCTTGTGTCAGCCGTCTCATCTCTCCCGGCCTTAAATCACCAAGCTTTAAACTACCAATGGCTATTCTCCTCAGTTTAATCACAGGGTATCCGACCTTTTCCAGCATCCGTCTTACCTGTCTCTTCCTGCCTTCATATATTGTTATCTCAACCCACGAATTACTCTCCGACAGCCTTACCTTCTTCACTTTTGCCGGTGCTGTTAAACCATCCTCCAGCCTCACTCCACGCCTTAGCCTCTGCATTGCATCTTCATCAACAATTCCTTTCACCTTAATCACATACGTCTTTGGAATCTTTTTCGAGGGATGGAGTACGCAATGGGCAAAATCTCCGTCATTCGTTATCAACAAAAGCCCTTCAGAGTCGTAATCGAGCCTTCCCACAGGAAAGACCCTGTATTTTATCCCCTTCAGGAAATCCTTTATAGTCGGCCTTCCCTCAGGGTCTGAGAGTGATGTAACAACTCCAACAGGCTTATTGAACACTAAATATATCTTTGGCTCCGGCTTTACTAAAAGCCTTCCGTCAGCCTTTATGTGATCTTTTGCAGGGTCTGCCTTCATCCCGAGGGTTGCTATCTTCCCATTTACTGTTACCCTGCCTTCAATAATAAGCTCCTCTGCCTTCCTCCTCGATGCTATCCCCATCTGAGCGAGTATTTTTTGAATTCTCTGCTCCATTATATCTTTATTTCCACATATGCCCTTTCTCGCAATCCCTTAATCCAGTTTTTATACTCCCTGCTGAATTTCTCCTCCAGTAATCTCTGCCGTACCATCTCCCTCAATTCCTGAGGACTCTTAATTTCCCTTTTGTCATTAAGCCTGATAATATGGATGCCGTTTCCTCCCCAGAAGGGCTCGCTCACGTCGCCGGCCTTCATCTTTGAGAGGACATTCAGGAAATCATTTGACATGTCCGATTTTCTTATAAACCCGAGTTCGCCGCCGATGCTTGCGCTTGCATCTTCGGAATACTGCCTTGCCAGTTCCGCGAAGTTTTCTCCTGCCTTTATCTTTTTGTAGATATCCAATGCCTTTTCTTCGAGCCTTTTTATGTCGTCCCTTGACCCTTTAAGAAATATATGGCTTATATTAAAGCCTTCACTCTCTTTTTCCAGTTCTTTATGCCCTGCAATATATTTATCAATCTCTCCCTCTGTTACCAAAACCTTGCTTCTCACTTCCTGGTCTACAATACGGCTTATGGTTATCTGCTCTGAAAGCTTTTTTCTGTACTCGGCAAGGGTAAAGCCTTCTTTGCCGATAGCATCCTTGAATGCCTCATCCGTCATGGAGTATTTCTTCTTTATGTTTTCAATGGCCCTGTTCACATCCTCATCGCTTGCAGAAACACCTGCCTTTGCTGCCTCCTGAAGCTGGAGTCTCATATCGATCAGGCTTTCCAGAAACATCGACTCATTTTCTTTAAAAAATCTCCGCCTGTCCTCATCCTTCATTGCCTTTATCGCATCAGTCGCCTCGAATTCCATTGCCTTATAAAGGTCGCTCCATGTTATTACCTCTTTATTCACTATAGCCATGACCTTATCGAGCAGAATGGCACTGCTTGCAACAGTCGTATAGCCAAATACAGTAAGCAATAAGCAGTAAGCAGTAAACAGCAAACTATATTTTTTAATCATTTCAAACCTCCCTTTCTATCAATCCCTCATTTATGAGCTAACAGCTATTTTAGCATATTCTCGGCAGTTGTTCTCCAGCAAGCATGTCTATAATTCGGGTCCCGCCGATTGAGGTTTTAAGCAAAACCGTTCCATGAGTTCGTGGATCGCTGCCGACAACCTCGCCTATAATTGCTGCACCCCTTCCCATGGGATGTGACCTCATTTCCTGCACAAGAAGGTCGGCTACGTCAGGAGCTGCAATAGCTATAAGAATGCCTTCATTCGCAACATAAAGAGGGTCAATGCCAAGCAGTTCACATGCGCCTCTCACACCCGATGATATAGGCAGCAAATTTTCATAAATGGTGATGCAGAGCCCTGAATCACCGGCCATTTCTCTTAATGTAGTGGCAACGCCTCCCCTTGTCGGATCTCTCATCATACGTATTAGTCCAGAAGGGGGACATTTGTCCCCCTTCTGAAATCCTCCTGTAAAGGAAAGCATCAATTCTACAAGGCCATTTAATGGTGCTGTATCGCTCAGAACAGGCGGCTCAAAGGACAGCCCATTCCTCTCGGATAAAACAGCTATGCCGTGATTCCCTATAAGCCCGCTTACAATCACCTTGTCTCCTGCCTTGATATTCTTTGCTCCAAGTTCTATACCATCAGGGATAATTCCGATACCGCTTGTGTTGATGAATATACCGTCTCCTTTGCCTTTATCCACGACCTTTGTATCGCCTGCTACTATTTTTACATCGGCCTTTTTAGCGGCTTCTGCCATTGACGAGAGGATTATCTTTAAATTATCCAGCGAGAGTCCCTCTTCAAGGATAAATCCAACCGATAGATAAAGGGGTCTTGCACCGACCATAGAAAGGTCATTTACAGTCCCGTTTACTGC
>NZ_DAIOFX010000025.1:0-12901 GCF_036745535.1 Dissulfurispira sp. | reverse complement strand
TGCATCAACTTGCCGCCGCTTCCGTGACCTAAAAGTATTTTTTCCATCTTACCGTTCAATTAAAGGATAGACATCCACTGTATCAGATGGGATGCTTTCTTTTCCTGGTCCAACAGCAGTTATGAAATATGACCTCTTTGAAGAAAGGGGCTCGTTGTCTGTAAAGGCAGGTAGAGTTGACTCTCCTATTAATGTAAATTCTGTCTCCATTCCCTTTTTCCTGTATATCCTGTATCCCTTGATCCAGACTTCAGGGTTTTCATCCCACATGAGGTAAACCTTTTTTTCGGATGGAACATATTTCAGATTATGTGGTTGCGAGGGAATAAAGGTTTCAGGGTTAACCTCCAATTCTTCCGATAGATAGCCTTCATCCTTAATATTCGTATCAAGCAATGCTCTTACCGTGTAATAGACAGGTTTGTCTTTTTCGACTTTATCGCTAAAGGAGGTTGCAGTTAGCGGGATGTTGTTCAATGGAGATGCGGGATATTTTCCTTTTTCGTAGCTCTTATAAATATTGTATTTAAACTCATCGCAGACCCAGTCCCATTTGATTACGACAAAATCTTTAGTCACAGAATATTTCAAACCCGTTGGCCTGTCAGGTAGGGGTAATGGCTTTATTTTAAGAATCGGAGACTCATCGCTTATAATATCCCTCAGGCTGTACACGCGTATCCTGTAAAAATATTCCTGCTTTGTTTTGAAATCCTTATCAATAAACTGTGAGGCATCATTCTTCAAGAATGTAATGTTTTTAAACTCTGGACTCTTGACTCCTGACCCCTGACTTTTTATTTCCGCCTTTTCTATATAAAAACCTTTAATCTTAGCTCTTTCAGATGCAGGATATGACCATGAAATTGTAAGTTCATCCTCTCGATGAACCGCTCTTATTTCCTTCACAGGCATTGGTTTCTCAAATGTCTTAAGGGTTGGATCTCCCTTTCTGCCGCAGGAGATGATGAACAAAGCACTACAAATCAGAAGCAATACCAATAAAAGTCGCTGCCTAAATTTCATTTCAGCCTTTTCCTGAACCTTTTAATCTGTTCCCTCACCATTTCAGGCGATGTTCCGCCGTATGATTTCTTTGCATTTACGGATTCCGATGTGCCGATGAAATTATAGATATCACTCCCGATTACATTTGAGAAGGATTTATATTCGGAGATACTTAAATCAGAAAGATTCTTGCTATTATCAATGCAATATCGAACTATCTTGCCGGTGATTTCATGGGCTGTTCTGAATGGAATGCCTTTTCTCACGAGATATTCGGCAATGTCAGTTGCAGTGGAGTATGCTGCATCCGCTGTATCCTTTAGTCTTTTTTCATTGAATTTTATTTTTGGAACCATCTGAATGAGGGCATTCAGCGTCAGCTTCACTGTATCAACAGTATCAAAGACAGGCTCTTTGTCCTCCTGCATATCCCTGTTGTAAGTGAGCGGAAGGCCCTTCATTGTTGCAAGCAGGCTTACGAGATTGCCATAGACTCTTCCTGTTTTTCCGCGCATCAACTCTGCAACATCAGGGTTTTTCTTTTGCGGCATAATGCTTGAGCCTGTTGTAAATGCATCAGGCAATTCTATGAAAGAGAATTCCTCGGAAGACCAGAGTATCAACTCCTCTGCCATTCTCGATGTGTGCATCATAAAAATAGAAGAACACGAAAGGAATTCAAGTAAAAAGTCCCTGTCGGATACTGAATCCATGCTGTTTTCCGATATGGAATCAAATCCCAAAAGTTCTGCAACATAATGCCTGTCTGTTGGAAGCGTTGTTCCTGCAAGGGCGCATGAGCCGAGGGGCAGAACATTAATCCTCTTAAGAGCATCCGCGAACCTTGCCATGTCCCTGTCAAACATGTGTGCATAGGCCATGAGATGATGGGATAAAAGAACCGGCTGCGCCCTTTGAAGATGCGTATATCCGGGCATGATAATGCCAAGATGCTTTTCTGCCATGTCTGCAAGAACAGTCTCAAGATTTTTTAAAAGGGAGATTATTTCTTTGACCTCTGCCCTGAGATAAAGCCTGATGTCAAGCGCAACCTGATCATTCCTTGACCTTGCAGTATGAAGTCTCCCTCCAATATCGCCAATCTTTTCGATTAAGGCGGCCTCGATATTCATATGAACATCTTCAAACTCTTCCCTGAATTTAAACCTGCCATCTTCTATCTCTCTGTAAATTTCCTTTAAACCTTTTATTATCTTGTCGGCATCTTTCTTTGGGATTATTCCCTGCTTTGCCAGCATCTTTGCATGTGCAATGCTTCCCTCGATATCGTATTTCCAGAGCCTCTTGTCAAAAGATATGGACTCCGTAAATTGCTCGACAATATCCGCAGTCTTTTCTGTAAACCTCCCTGACCAGAGTTTCTTCATATCAGTGTTCTTCCGCCCTTTGCTTTTGTCTCTCAGCGATTATCTTCTGCGATATATGGCCCGGCACTTCTTCGTAATGAGAAGGTTCCATCGAATAGAGCCCCCTTCCTGAAGTGATGCTCTGGAGCTGATTTGCGTATGTGAGCATTTCTGCCATGGGAACAAGACATAATATCTTCTGGTTGCCGCCTGCCTGCGGCTCAACGCCCTGAACCTTTCCGCGCCTTGAATTCAAATCACCGATAACAGAGCCCAGTGTATCTTCAGGAACTATTACCTCCACCTTCATGATGGGCTCAAGGAGAACAGGCCTTGCATCCTGAAAAGCCTTCTTCAAAGCCATTGAACCTGCTATCTTGAACGCCATTTCCGAGGAATCAACCGAGTGATAAGAGCCATCATACAACGTAATCTTCATGTCAACCACAGGATAACCAGCAATGACCCCCTCTTTCATTGTCTCGATTATTCCCTTTTCGACCGCAGGCCTGTATTGCTGAGGGATAACGCCGCCAACAATCTTGTCAACAAACTCATATCCTCCGCCTCTTTGTAAAGGCTCTATCTCTATCCAGCAGTCTCCGTACTGTCCGCGTCCTCCGGACTGCTTCTTGTATCTGCCCTGTGCCTTTGCAGATGCCCTGATAGTCTCTCTATAAGGAATCTTCGGTGTCTTCATCACGACTTCAACGCCGAATTTTCTCTTGAGTTTTTCCAAAGCTACTTCGAGGTGAACCTGCCCCATCCCTGAGAGGATCATCTCCTTTGATTCCTCATCCCTTGTAAAATGAACCGTCGGGTCTTCCTCCAAAATCCTGTGTAGTCCCGAACTCACCTTTTCTTCGTCACCCTTGCTCTTTGGCGCAATGGCATAAGAGATTATGGGGTCTGCAAACTTAACCTTTTTGAGAATTAAAGGATGATGTTCCTCGCATAATGTATCTCCAACATTTGTATCTTTAAGCTTCACAACTGCGGCGATTTCACCCGGGCCAATGGATTGTGCAGGGATATGTTTTTTGCCAAGAAGATAAAATACCTGTCCCACTCTCTCTTTTGTGCCTGTATTGGCGTTCAGAACAGTGGAGTCCGCCTTTAATACGCCTGAATATACCCTGAATATGGAAAGCTTGCCTGCATAAGGGTCTGCAACGGTCTTAAACACATAGGAAGTAAGAGGGTCTGTTTCCACAGGCTTTCTTTCTATTTCCTTCTTCTCTTTAGGGCTCATCCCTCTTATGGGAGAAATCCTGCTCATCTCAACAGGAGAAGGCAGACAGAGAAGCATTGCGTCCATGAGCTGAGTTACTCCTGAATTAATGGTAGCAGCACCGCATGTTACCGGGATAAACCTTCTGGTGAGGGAGCCTTCCTTTATCCCCTTCATTATTTCATCTGCCGTTAATTCTCCACCTTCAAGGTATTTCTCCAAAAGAGAATCGTCAGACTCCGCAACCTTTTCCACGAGCTTTCTTCTGTATTCATCTGCAGTGTTTTTTATATCATCTGATATTTCCTTCTCGACTGTCTTGCCATTTTCAAGCATGTATGCCTTCATGGATATGAGGTCAACTATGCCTTTAAAGTTTTCGCCTTCTCCAACGGGTATGTGCAAAGGTATAGCTTCAGACTCAAAGGATTTCTCAAGCTCGCCTAATGCCCTGTAAAAGTTTGCCGTCTCCTTGTCCATCTTGTTAATAAATACAATCCTCGGCACCTCGAATTCACAGGCGTATTTCCACACCTTTTCTGTCTCTGCCTTTACACCCGATATGGCGCTCACGATGACTATTGCGCCGTCAGCAACCCTCAGACATCCCCTCGTGTCTTCTATAAAATTGATAAAGCCGGGGGTATCTATAAGATTTATCCTGTGCCCCTTCCAGTCACAATATGCAACGGCAGATGTAATGCTTATCTTCCTCGAAACCTCCTCGGGTTCATAATCCATTGTGGTGTTCCCATCTTCGGTATTGCCCATCCTGTCAATGGCGCCTGCATTAAAAAGAACAGCCTCTGACAATGAGGTCTTGCCAGCACCGCTGTGGGCTATTACCGCCACATTCCTGATTTTCTCCACATCCAACCTTGCCATAAAAACCCCCTTCTATTTAGTTGTTAGTGAATAGTGTTTAGTGAACAGTAAAAAATAAAAATTAAACAAAAACTATCAACTATTCACTGTTCACTTCTCACTATTTCACTAATCACCGGCATGTATTCCTTTTTGCCTTCATACCTCTTCATCCAGACCTTCATAAAAAGAAAGCTCAACGCAAAAAGACCGAATCCACCGATGGCTGATACAATGTCCGGATCCATGTTTGGTAAAAACCTGCTCAGATATTCCTTTCCAACAATTGCACCGATTATGAGCATTATGGATGGTATGCCGTAAACGAAGATAGTGCCTTTCAGATAGGTATATGGCTTAAATGCAATCCTGACGGTATCCCCTGCCTTTGCCTTTGCCTCGTTGACTACCTCTATTTCGGCCTCGTTCCCTGCCAGTTTGCATACAGAGCCGCCGGGGCATGAGTCGCACCCGCTCTGCCTTTGAACAGTCACAATGGCCTTTGGCCCGATAACCTCTTTCACTACCCCAACTTCTTCCATTGGTCTACTCTTTTTCTTTCAAAAGCTTATACTCAATGCTGTCAACGAGCGCCTGCCATGATGCCTCGATGATGTTTTCTGAAACGCCCACAGTGCCCCATTTATGCTCATCATCCCCCGATTCAATCAAAACACGCACCTTTGCAGATGTGCCTTTCCCTGCCGTAAGGACACGGACTTTATAGTCATGGAGTTTTACGCTCTTTAACTCAGGGTAGAATTTCTCGAGTGCCTTTCTCAATGCATTGTCAAGGGCATTGACAGGGCCGTTGCCGGTAGCAGCGGTATGCTCTATATGCTTGCCTACCTTTACCATTATGGTTGCCTCGCTGATAGGCGCTTCACTTTCCTTCCTCTTTTCATCAATAACCCTGAATCCGATAAGGTCAAAGAACCTCCTGTGAAGTCCGAGTTCCTTCTTAAGAATAAGCTCAAAGGATGCCTCTGCACCTTCGAACTGAAATCCCTGATGCTCCAGATCCTTTAATGTATCGAGAACGCCCTGAACTTCAGGCGAGCCAGCCTCAAGGTGGATATTGAATTCTTCAGCCTTTCTTATGATATTGCTTTTCCCTGCAAGATCAGATATCAAGACCCTTGTTGAATTACCTACGAGTTCAGGTCTGACATGCTCGTATGTCTCCGGCCTCTTTCTTACTGCGCTTACATGGATTCCGCCTTTATGTGCGAAGGCACTGTCTCCTACAAAGGGCTGGCGTTTGAAGTGCCTGAGGTTCGCTATCTCGTTCACAAACCTGGAAACATCCCTCAATTTTGTGAGATTCTCATCTGTCAGACATTTATAGCCAAGCTTTATCTGGAGATTCGGGACAATCGAACACAGATTCGCATTGCCACATCTCTCGCCAAGCCCGTTTATTGTCCCCTGAACCTGCACAGCGCCGAGTTCTACAGCAATTATTGAATTGGCCACTGCGCATTCGGAATCATTGTGAGCATGAATGCCCAGAGGCTTTTTTATTTTTTTGACCACATCCTGCATTATCCTTTTTACATCGTGTGGAAGCGTCCCGCCGTTTGTATCGCAGGGTATTATGCAGTCTGCACCAGCATCCTGTGCAGCGAGCAGGCATTTTATTGCAAAGTCAGGATTGTCCTTGTAGCCATCAAAGAAGTGTTCTGCGTCAAAGAAGACTTTTTCAACATATTTTTTGAGATAAGCAACAGAGTTATGAATAATCTCAAGGTTTTCCTCAAGTGAAACCCTCAATGCCTCTTTTACATGGAAATCCCATGTCTTGCCGAAGATTGTAATAACCTTTGCCTTTGAATCGATAAGGGTCTTTATGTTGGTGTCATCCTGTACTTTGTGCCTCGGCCTGTGAGTGCTTCCAAAGGCAACGACTACAGAGTTTGAGAGGGGCAGTTTTCTGACCTTTTTGAAATACTCTGCATCCTTCGGGTTTGAGCCAGGCCAGCCACCCTCGATATAATGCACGCCAAGCTCATCGAGCTTCTCCGTGATGCGCAGCTTGTCCTCAACAGAGAATGCAATGTCCTCTGCCTGCGAGCCGTCCCTTAAAGTCGTGTCGTATATCTCAATTTGTCTCATTAATTGTTATGCAGCCTTTTCCAGTTCAAAGGCGTCATGCAGCACCCTTACCGCAAGCTCCGTATATTTCGCCTCTATCAGGCATGATACCTTTATCTCCGATGTGCTGATTGCCATTATGTTTATGCTGTGCTTTGCGAGCGTATCAAACATCTGGGCTGCTACTCCCGAGTGAGTCCTCATACCGACGCCTACAATAGATATCTTTGCAATGTCCTCTCTGAGGTCAACTCCCCTTGCCTCTAATCCTTTTGCTATGTCTTCTGTGAGCTTCAATGCCTTTTTGCTGTCTGTCTTCGGCACAGTGAATGATATATCCGTAGCCTTACCGTCACTGCTCATACTCTGGACAATCATATCAACGACTATATTTGCATCTGCAATGCCCTTAAAGAGCCTTGCAGCAATGCCGGGCTTGTCAGGCACACCCATAACAGTAATCTTGGCCTGATTAACATCGTGGGCAATTCCAGAAACTACGACCTTTTCCATATCCTCATCCTCCTTTGTAACAAGGGTTCCAGGGTTATCATTAAAGCTCGACCTTACAACCACAGGCACGCTGTATTTCATGGCGAATTCCACAGACCGTGTCTGTAGAACCTTAGAGCCGAGGCTTGCGAGCTCAAGCATCTCTTCATAGGATATCTTATCCAGCTTCTTTGAATCGGGGACTATCCTCGGGTCTGCCGTATAAACACCGTCAACATCCGTGTAAATCTCGCACAGGCCAGCATTTAATGCATGCGCTATAGCCACCGCGGAGAGGTCAGAGCCCCCCCTTCCGAGGGTTGTAACATCCTCGCTTTCTGTTATGCCCTGAAAGCCGGCAACCACAACCACATATCCTTCATCAAGGGCCCTTTTTGCCCTTTCACCGGCAATCCTTTCTATCTTTGCCTTTGTGTGAACCGCATCCGTAAATATGCCCATCTGTCTTCCTGTGAGGGCTACTGCCTTATGCCCCAACTCTTCAATAGCCATTGCTGTTAAGGCGCTGGTAACCCTCTCTCCTGATGAAAGGAGCAGGTCCATCTCCCTTTCTCTGGGATTTGATGATATCTGATGGGCAAGGTTTATCAATTTATCCGTTTCTCCTGCCATTGCAGAGACCACTACAACGACTTTATTCCCCTGCTTCACGGTCTTCGAAACACGCTCAGCAACAGCCTTCATCCTCTCCACATTCGCAACGGATGTGCCCCCATATTTCTGAACGATAAGCATTAAACCGCAACCTCCTTGATAAAGTAATCCATCAGCCTGTATCCTTCATTAACAACCACTACGTCCTTTCTCTCGGTAATAGACTCATCGTATGCAACTCCTTTATTCTTCTTCTCGTTGCGGCTGTCGTATATCACAAAAGGCACAGGCTCATCGGTATGCGTCCTTACCTTAATGGGCGTAGCATGGTCAGGCATAAGCAGGACGCGGTATTCCTTGAATCTCTCTTTAAGACCCTTCATTACAGGGCCGACCACAAGACAGTCAAAGTCCTCTATTGCCTTTATCTTGTCTTTATAGTTTCCCGAATGTCCTGCCTCATCTGGAGACTCCACATGGATATATACAAAATCCACATGCTTCAGTGCATTCAAGGCATACTCTGCCTTGCCGCTGTAATTCGTATCGAGCCAGCCCGTTACTCCCGGAACCTTCAATATCTCAAATCCTGCATATATTCCGAGGCCTTTTGTGAGGTCAACAGCGGATATAAGTGCGCCTTTCAGCCCGTACTTCTCTTTATAAGTAGGCATCTTCGGCTTTTTCCCCTGTCCCCACAGCCATATGCTGTTTGCAGGCTTTTTGCCGTTCTTAAGCCTCTCCTTGTTTACCGGATGTCCTGCAAGGATATCCACGGACTTCCTCATCAATTCCCTTAAAACTACATCCCTTTCTCCAACAGGAAGGTAATCTGTAATCTCCCTTTCGAGTATGTCATGTGGAGGAGCGCATTCGATATTTAAGCTGCCGTTTTTCCAGACCATAAGATGCCTGTAGCTGACACCGGGATAAAATGTTATATCCTCGCTTTCCAATCCTGCCTTGACAGCCTTAATAAGTTCCCTTGCCTCTTCTGTCGTTATATGTCCGCTGCTATAGTCATCCATTGCAGCATGGGTCCTGTTCTTATCGAATTTAAGCGTTACGAGATTGCATCTGTATGCGACATCATTTTCATTAAGCTTTACCCCAATGCTTGCAGCCTCAAGTGGAGCCCTTCCTGTGTAGTACTTTGCAGGGTCATAACCGAGGATGCTGAGATTGGCAACATCAGAACCGGGATGCATGCCTTCAGGGATTGTACGCACCTTTCCGATGGTTCCCTTCTGGGCAATTTTGTCCATATTGGGAGTAGATGCCTTCTTAAGAGGGGTCAATCCTCCAAGCTCATCGATGGGTCTGTCTGCCATCCCATCGCCGATTAAAACTACATATTTCATTTTTGTCTGTCCTCTGTCTTCTGTCTTCTGTTTTCTGATCTCACAGTATCCTCTCTATTATCTTTCCGACCTCATTGAAATCTGCCTTAACCTTAATTGCCCCATCGGTAACTTTAAATACTGTATCAGGATCTTTCAGTCCGTGTCCTGTCAATGTACATACAACGGCATTATCGGCGTCTGTCTTGGCTTTTTCGAAATATCCTTCTTTATATAATTTTATAACACCTGCCAGGGACGCTGCTGATGCAGGCTCGCAGAATATTCCCTCCGTAGATGCAATAAGCTTATATGCAGACAATATTTCCTCATCCGTCACCGCATCTATCCGCCCACCGGATTCGTCCCTTGCTGAAACTGCTGTTTTCCAGCTTGCAGGATTTCCAATCCTGATGGCAGTGGCTATTGTCTCCGGCTTTTCCACAGGATGGCCAAGTACTATGGGTGCTGCGCCTGCTGCCTGAAGACAGAGCATTTTGGGCAATCTCTGGATTATGCCTTCATTATAGTACTCCTTATATCCCTTCCAGTAGGCTGTAATGTTTCCCGCATTTCCCACAGGCAGGGCATGGTATTTCGGTGAGAAGCCGAGCTGGTCACAGACCTCGAAGGCTGCTGATTTCTGCCCTTCTATCCTGAAAGGGTTTATGGAATTGACAAGGGTGATAGGATATTTCTCGACCACCTCTTTCACAATTCTCAATGCCTCGTCAAAATTGCCCTCTATCTGCAATATATGGGCGCCGTGAACCAGTGCCTGTGCAAGCTTTCCCAATGCGATCTTGCCCTCCGGAATAACCACAATGGCCTTTATCCCTGCCCTCGCTGCATATGCTGCTGCAGATGCCGATGTATTGCCTGTAGATGCACAGATTACTGCTTTGGAGCCTGACTCCACAGCCTTTGAAAGGGCAAGGGTCATGCCCCTGTCCTTGAAAGAGCCTGTTGGATTTGCGCCGTCGAACTTCAGGTAGATATCAAGGTCGATATTAAGCTTTCTTGGTAAATTGACAGCCTTTATGAGTGGTGTATTTCCTTCCAAAAGGCTTACAACCGGCGTCCTGTCTGTAACGGGAAAGAATTCTCTATACTCTTCTATAATCCCTTTCCACAAAGTCCTTGAACTATTACACTCTCCAATCTCCATAAGTTCTCCATTAAGTTAGTAAATCATTTACCCATTTACTCATCTACCCTTTTACTCATTTACTCTATGATGTCTCCTTCTATAAGTTCAACCTCTACTCCCTGATCCCTGATGGATTTTATTCCATTCTCTATATTCTCCTCTGTCCCCTCAAGCTCAAGTACCATTTCTCCTACGGTATCAGTTACCCTTGCCCTTCTGATATTTGGCATCACATCATATTTCTTGGCCATTGTAAAAATAATGGGCTCTTTAATCAGATGTTGAGGAAATGTCAATTTTACCCGCCTTTTCATAACTCCCTCCTCTCATTTTCCACCGGCTATTGCCGGGACAATGGAAACCTCATCCCCGTCCTTAACCGGCGTCTGTTCTGCCTGTAAGAACCTGATATCCTCCTCATTCACATAAATATTCACGAATCTCCTGACCTTGCCCCCTTCCGATATCCTTTCTGCAATCCCGGGATATTTTGTTTCGAGGTCGTTAATGAGCTCTATTACTGTCCCGGCCTTGCCCTCAACTTCTTCCTTCCCCTGGGTCAGTCTCTGAAGGGGTGTTGGAATCCTAACCTTTACTGCCATTTTATCACCTCCCGATTTTCTTTAATACATCTTCAAACGCATCCAGATTCGGCTTTATATGCTGGACCTCTGCAGTGCGACCTGCAAGTGCCTCCTGTGTCTTAAGACCGTTTCCTGTAATGCATACCACTATTGTTTCATTCCTGCCGATCCTGCCCTGTTCTATTAACTTTTTAGTCGTTGCAACAGCAACACCACCGGCAGTCTCTGCAAAAATGCCTTCGGTTCTTGCAAGCAGTTTTATACCCTCGATAATCTCGTCATCCGAGACATCTTCTCCGTATCCGCCGGTCTCCTTAACAACCTGTGCTGCGTAGAAACCGTCAGCAGGATTCCCTATAGCAAGAGATTTCGCAATTGTATCCGGCTTAACAGGCCTTATAACATCCACTCCCTGCTTTATCGCAGTTGATATTGGAGAGCATCCCGTAGCCTGCGCTGCAAAGACCTTTGTCTCGAGTTCTTTTAATATCCCAATCTCTTTGAACTCCTTAAATGACTTCCAGACCTTTGTCAGAAGTGAACCGCTGGCGCAGGGAACTACAACATTATCAGGCGCCTTCCAGTCGAGCTGTTCTATGATCTCAAACCCCTGGGTCTTTGAGCCTTCTGCATAGAACGGCCTGATATTTATGTTTACAAATGCCCATTTGTATTTATTGGCAATCTCGCTGCAGAGCCTGTTGACCTCATCATAGTTTCCGTCAACAGCAACCAGATTTGGCTCATACACAAGGGATGCCACAATCTTGCTCGGCTCTAATGTAGCAGGAATAAAGACGAATCTCTTAAAGCCTGCCTTTGCACCGTGGGCTGATACAGAATGGGCAAGGTTGCCTGTGGATGCGCATGCAACCGTGTCGAACCCGAATTCCTTAGCCTTTGTAAGTGCTACCGCCACAACCCTGTCTTTAAATGAAAGCGTGGGATGGGCAACTGTATCATCCTTTACATATAATTCCTTGACCCCAAGCTCCTTCGCAAGGTTATCAGCCTTTACAAGGGGTGTGAATCCAGATTTCAGCCCTACCTGAGGCTTTCCGTCTATAGGCAAAAGCTCCTTGTAGCGCCAGAGGCTTTTGGGTCTCTTTTCGATGATTTTCCTCGTCAATACCTTCTTTATTTTTTTATAGTCATAAACAACCTCTAAAGGACCAAAACAGAACTCGCAGACATATATAGGGTCAACAGGATATTCCCTGCCGCACTCTCTGCACTTAAGACCGCTTACATATCCCATAAGCACCTCCTCTTTGTACAAAATTTCTATATGAAATTTTCACGATAACTCCTTTGAGTTGAAAAGGTATTTTACTCTAAATGGGGACTAAAATTAAATAGGCTATTTTAGTTTTCGAGAAGGCTATTTCAGAACAATCTCGATCTCTTCTATGTTTCCTTCTCTTATTGAAAAACCCTTCACGACCGGCTCTTTTTCCATAAGGCTCACAATAATGTAAACAGCGTCCTCATAAAATGCGAGGCTTACATCTTTTGCAGACGGGTATGCTGCCGAGGATGGGTGGGAATGGAAGATTGCGAGCATCGAGAGATTATTATCCCGCATGTCCTTCATCGCTTTAAACTGCTCCTTTGAATCCAACATGTAGGTTACGGGTGAGTTTTCTATATTGGCCATCTTATAAATCTTTGAAACCTTACCATTCCTGCCCGCAAGTATGCCGCAAGCCTCGTTCGGACAGCCTGCCTTGCAATGTCCAAGCATTTCATCAAAGATAAGTTGAGGGATTATTAAAAAATCAGTAAGCATAATTCCTATTGCGCTATATTTTAAGCTTATCGGCGGTGAGCAACTGTGCGCCATTTTTTCATGCGGTCTTTTGCTTCGGCGTGAGAAATCTTCTGTCCTGAATCGGCCTGTTGAATCCCTTTTTCGACCTTATAGAGAAAATACAGTTTTTTCAAGAGTATCCTCAAAAGTAATATCTTAAGGAAGCTCTTCGATAGCCTTCAAAACTTTCTCTTTTACAGTAGCCTCTGCCATACAGACACCTCCGCAATGCCTATTTGTCTAATCCTATCATGAAATAAAGAGTTGTCGCAATTGGATGTATTATCAAGCCCCACATCTGTCCAAAATAGATTTTAGAAAGACCTCCGATTCAGGTAGTATAGAA
>NZ_DAIOFX010000024.1:0-23597 GCF_036745535.1 Dissulfurispira sp. | reverse complement strand
AGTGCTGACTTCTTTCTTATCCTAATTGTATTGGCGTGTGCCTCAAGCCCCTCTACGTCGGCAATTGCCTCTACAGTATCTGATAAAAGCATAAACCCTTTTTTGTCAAATTGCAAGAGGCTCGTTCTTTTTATGAAATCATAAACTCCAAGAGGAGACGAGAATCTTGCTGTACCGCCTGTAGGCAGAGTGTGATTGGGGCCTGCTGAATAATCTCCGAGAGGTTCGGGTGTCCATTGGCCTGAAAATACAGCACCGGCATTTTTAATCATTTCCATGTCTTTTTCAGGCTGTAGCGTCATTAATTCAAGATGCTCAGGCGCAATCTCATTTGCTATATCTGCGGCCTCTTTAATGCTCTTTGTCTTGATTATAGCCCCGAATCTTTTCAGTGATTTCTTTGCTATATCCTTTCTTTTTAAACCCTTAAGTTGAATATTCAATTCCTGAATTACATTGCCTGCAAGGACTTCTGAGTCCGTTATCAATATGCTGGATGCAAGCTCATCGTGCTCTGCCTGACTTAGCATATCAGCAGCAACAAATTTCGGGTTTGCTGTCTCATCAGCGATTATCAATATCTCGCTCGGACCTGCAATCATATCGATATCAACTTCTCCGAAGACCATTTTTTTTGCGAGGGCAACATAGATATTTCCGGGGCCGACTATCTTATCCACTTTCTTTATGCTCTCTGTGCCGTATGCCATAGCGCCGACTGCCTGAGCGCCTCCAATCCTGCAAATCTCTTTAACGCCGAGCATCTCAATTGCTGCCATAACATAAGGATTTGTTTCTCCAATGGGAGTGGGAACACATAAGCATATATTTTTAACACCGGCTACCTGCGCCGGGATGACATTCATTAACACTGTTGAGGGATAAGATGCCTTTCCTCCGGGAACATACACGCCTGCCCTTTCGATAGGCCTGATTATCTGTCCAAGCAATGCACCGTCTTTCTTAAACGACCATGATTTCTCCCTTTGTCTCTCGTGAAAATCCCATATTCTTTTGGCTGACAATTCCAATGCCTTTACTATCTTTTTGTCTGCCTTTTTTGCACGCTTTGCGATATCAGAGGCTTTTAGCCTTAGAGGAAGGTCGTGTTTGTCAAATCTGCGGGTGTATTTCTCTACTGCAGAATCACCGTTCTTCCTCACATCGAAAAGTATGCTTTTTACTGCCTTTTCTATCTCCGGACTGACACCCAACGCCCTTTTCCTGAGGAGATTAAGGAATGCTGATATTTCTTTTTTGTTCTTTAGAATTTTCATGGTGATGAATTACATCATATTAAGTGGATGGGTAAATGGGTGAATGAGTGAATGGGCAACTCATATACCCATATACCCATTCACCCATTATTTTTAAAGTCTTCCCTTAAGCAGGTCATTAACTACCGATGGGTCGGCAAGCGTGGAGATGTCTCCCAGATCCTCCACATCACCCTTTGCTATTTTTCTCAGTATCCTCCTCATTATCTTGCCACTCCTTGTCTTTGGGAGTCCAGGCGCAAACTGGAGCTTGTCAGGAGTTGCAATCGGGCCTATTACTGTCCTTACATGCCCCACAAGTATCTTCTTCAGCTCATCAGATGGCTGCTGTCCTTCCTTGAGAGTTACATAAACATATATGCCTTCACCCTTAATCTCATGCGGGAAGCCGACCACTGCTGCCTCTGCAACCGCCTCATGACTGACAAGTGCTGACTCGACCTCTGCAGTGCCGAGCCTGTGTCCTGAGACATTGATGACATCGTCTATCCTTCCCATAAGCCAGTAGTCGCCATTCTCATCTATTCTCGCACCGTCTCCTGTAAAGTATTTTCCAGGGAATCTTGAGAAGTAGACCTCTTTGACTCTCTTGTTTTCAGTGTCTCCATATGTTCCCCTTATCATTCCGGGCCATGGCTTTTCTATTACAAGGTATCCTCCTTCGTTAACACCAGCAGGGGAGCCATCCTCTTTCAATACTGATGGCACTACTCCGGGGAATGGCCTGTTTGCAGAGCCCGGTTTCAATGTCATTGCACCCGGAAGGGGTGTTATGAGTATTCCTCCTGTCTCTGTCTGCCACCATGTGTCCACAATGGGCAGTTTGCCCCTGCCAACATGGGTGTGATACCACATCCATGCCTCGGGGTTTATTGGCTCCCCAACGCTTCCGAGCAGTCGGAGGGATGAGAGGTCGTGTTTCGTTACCCAGCTTTCTCCTTCCCTCATGAGAGCCCTTATTGCAGTTGGAGCAGTATAGAAAATATTTACCCTGTGTTTGTCGCAGATTTCCCAGAACCTTCCGGGATTGGGATATGTTGGAATACCTTCGAACATTAAACTCGTTGCTCCGTTGCTCAATGGCCCGTAAACAATGTAGCTGTGTCCTGTTACCCATCCTATGTCGGCGGTGCAGAAGTGAATGTCTTCGTCGTGATAGTCGAATATCCATCTGAATGTGAGGTTTGTGAAGAGCATGTATCCGCCTGTTGTGTGAAGGACACCTTTTGGTTTTCCTGTAGAGCCTGATGTGTAAAGGATGAATAACGGGTCTTCAGAGTCCATCCATTCAGGTTCGCAGTAGTTTGCTATATCAGGAGCGCTCATTTCTTCATGCCACCAAATATCCCTGCTCGGTTCCATGTCTATAGCAGGGTCTGTTCTTTTTACCACTATTACCTTCTCTATGGTGGGGCATTCATGGAGTGCTTCGTCTGCATTTGCCTTAAGGGGAACGGATCTTCCGCCCCTGACTCCCCTGTCTGAAGTGATTAAGAGTTTTGACTGACAGTCCTGGATCCTGTCCCTCAATGCCTGCGCGCTGAATCCTCCGAATACTACGCTGTGGATTGCTCCTATCCTTGCACATGCGAGCATTGCTATTGCAAGTTCAGGTATCATCGGCAGATATATGGTTACCCTGTCTCCCTTTTTTACACCGTGCTTCTTAAGCACATTGGCAAACCTGTTGACCTCGTAATATAGCTGCTGATACGTGTATGTCCTGTAGCTTCCGCCGTCCATCTCCCATATGATGGCAGCCTTGTTCCTTACTGGTGTGTTTATGAACCTGTCGAGGCAGTTGTAGGATGCATTTAATTTGCCGCCTGCAAACCATTTTATCTCCGGTTTTTCGAAGCTCCATTCAAGGACCTTGTCCCATTTCTTGAACCATATCAGATTCTTTTCAGCCATCTCCGACCAGAAGCCCTCGGGGTCTTCTATAGACCTCTTGTATATCTGCTCGTATTCCTTCATGCTCTTGATATGGGCCTTTTCACTGAATTCTTTTGATGGCGGAAATATCCTTTTCTCAGCCATTAATACATCAATCTTACCTGCTTCAGTCATAAATACCTCCGTTTTTATTAGTTAATGAGTATATGAGTATATGAGGTTTTTTAACCCATTTACTCATTCACCCATTTGCCCATTAACTCATTTGCCGCCTTAAAGTCCATTTTATTTATAAGTCCCCGACCTTAAGATTATAACAAAGGCCAGACGGACTATTACAATCAAAATAATCGAGATCCATGGAATGCAGCTTTCCTTTGCAAAGGGTACAATCTTTCGTGTAATTTTGTAAACCGGTTCTGTAAATTTAATAAAAAATGCCATTATAAAGTTTTCCCTGTTAGCCCTAAAAAGCGACAAGACAAGTCTTCCAACAATAAGCCACATGAAAAGGGCAAGGGTATAGTTAATTATCTGTATCAGTATCAGCCATGCAATCATTTATCGCCCAAATATTCCTTTTTGGAGTATTGGAGTGCTGGAGCAGTGTTTTGAATACAATACTCCAGCACTCCATTTCTCTTACTCCAGCGATCCTTCTGCCTTTACTGCGCCTTTAGGATATCTGACGCTCTCCACGAATTCCTGCATATCTTTTGACGGCTCAGCAGTGAGTCTCGACACTATCCAGATAGTGATAAAACCGAGTGGAATACCGAATATTCCAGAAGATACGGTTTTTATTCCCCACCAGTTAAGACCGAAGAACCTGCTGCCGATCATGTAAAACAGGGTTATTCCAAGCCCCACTATCATGCCAGCAACAGCACCTGTTTTATTTGCCCTCTTCGACCATATTCCCATAACAAGGGCAGGGAAGAACGATGCTGCTGCGAGGGAGAATGCCCATGCCACAAGCTCGACGATAATAGTGAGTTTATATGTTGCCACATAGGCTGCAATGGCTGCGGTTATAACAAGCAGCGTCCTTGAAATCGTAAGCCTTCTCAGGATAGATGCCTTTGGATTGATTATCTTGTAATAGAGGTCATGTGAAAGTGCATTGGAAATAGTCAGGAGCAATCCGTCAGCAGTAGAGAGTGCTGCTGCAAGACCTCCTGCTGCCACAAGGCCTGCTATTACATAGGGAAGGCCTGCAATCTCGGGAGTTGCAAGCACTATTGCATCAGGCTTCAACAAAAGCTCTCCAAACTGCAGTATTCCGTCACCGTTCATGTCTTTGACCGAAACAAGGCCTACCTTTGCCCATGAACTGACCCATCCCGGCAATGTGGCTACTGCCTGCCCGATAACATTTGTGAGCACCTCATTCCTTGCAAATGCTGCATAGGCCGGTGCTGTAAAGTAGAGGAGGAATATAAAGAATAACGACCATGCAACAGATGAGCGCGCCTCTTTAACAGATGGCACTGTATAGTATCTCATAAGAATGTGAGGAAGGCCAGCAGTACCCACCATGAGACAGAAGGTGAGGGCGAGCATGTTCTTCATATCTATTCTTGCAAAGGGCTGTATATAAGGTTTAGGCGTCTTGGCATTGTCTGCTGCTGCCTTCTTTGCCTCTGTCCACTTTTCTTTTGCCTCTTCGGGCGTTTTCGGGAGGTCTTTTATGGCCTTCTGTATGGCCTCTCTGTCCTTTGAAGGTGCATCTGCAGGAAGGGCAGCAAGCCTTGCCTCAAGGGATTTCTTTTCTTCATCCAGGCTTGCAGGAAGTGCCTTTATCTTTGCATCGAGATCACCTGCCCGCTTTTTCCATAGGTCTCGGACCTCCTGCTCTTTCGGGCTTGCAATAATCTCCTTTTCCTTTGCATCTATCTTCTGGAGCACCTGCCCATACATTATCTGCGGTATAGGAACGCCTGTGGTCTTATAGGACATAACAGTAACAGGAACGAGATAGGCAATGATAAGGATTATATACTGTGCAACCTGTGTCCATGTAACAGCCCTCATGCCGCCGAGCATTGAGCATGCGAGGATGCCTGCGAGACCTACGAAGACGCCGACATTAAAAGAGATCCCGAGGAATCGGCTTGTGATAATTCCTACGCCTGTGACCTGTGCTATGAGATAGGTGAAAGACACGATAATTGCTGCTATAATACCAATGGTACGGGCGACATTTCCTCCATACCTTGTACCCAGAAAGTCAGGGATGGTGTACTGGCCGAATTTTCTCAGGTAGGGAGCCAGGAAAACTGCCAGCAGGACATAGCCGCCCGTCCAACCCATAACATAGGCAAGTCCGTCATATCCGAATGTGTATATTGTTCCAGCCATGCCTATAAAGGATGCAGCAGACATCCAGTCAGAGCCTGTTGCCATGCCATTGAAAAATGCCGGGACCCTTCTACCTGCAACGTAGTATTCGGATATCTTTGTGGTTCTCGACATGATGCCTATTGCAGCATAAACAGCTATGGTAACGGCCATGAATATCCAGCCAATGTACTTCGGCTGCAGCCCCATCTGTTCTGCTATTCCGAGGGCTATAACAAAGGCAATAAACACCCCTGTGTAAATACCGTAAATCTTACCGAGGTTTTGCGTGAATGCATCTTTCTTCTCTGCCATTTACTCCTCCTCCTCAACACCGTATTTTTTGTCGATCCTGTTCATCTTTTTTGCGTAGTTTGCAATGAGCAGGACGAACACAATGAGAGAGCCCTGTGCACCCATGTAATATCCGAGCGGGAACCCGATAATTGATATGTTATTCAGGGCATTTACCATTATCGCTGCGCCGAATGAGACAATGAACCATATTGCAAGGGTTATTGCAGTAAGTTTCTGGTTTTCTTTCCAGTAAGCCTCAAGTTTTTCTTTTTCGATCATTTCTCCTCCTTCTTAGGTTTTTAATTTCAAATTTGAGATTTGAGATTTTTTGTTCTCACCTCCTCCCCCTTAAGGTCTTCCTATTATCAAGAGGTCTCTTACCGTCCTTACGCCGA
This sequence comes from Dissulfurispira sp., assembly GCF_036745535.1. Classification (NCBI taxonomy): domain Bacteria; kingdom Pseudomonadati; phylum Nitrospirota; class Thermodesulfovibrionia; order Thermodesulfovibrionales; family Dissulfurispiraceae; genus Dissulfurispira; species Dissulfurispira sp. The sequence continues at coordinate 17,392 of NZ_DAIOFX010000024.1, read as the reverse complement.
GCTGCGGCAGGCGGCTCAAGAACCTCTGGAAAAGCTGCGCAGTGATAAAGGCATCCATCAGGGCATTGTGCGCCCCGGATACCTGAATTTTGTATTTTTTCGCAAGTGAAAATAGATCCTTTTCTCCGTTATCTCCATATTGCCTGCTGAAATCCCCATTGTGATGTTTTACCCAGTCGTGTATTCTGTATGTGTCGACAGCAGGATTATCAAGGGATTGTCCTGAAAATCTCTTTATTTCCCTGTTAAGGAACATGAGGTCAAGATGGATGAAATGACCCACGAGCACGCACTCCTTGCAAAAATTCATAAGTTCAGGAATTACGCCTCCTATGTAAGGTTTTTCTTCCACCTCTGAAGGCGTGATGCCGTGAACTACAACGCTGTCCGAGGTAAGGGCTGTCTGTGGCTTTACAAGCCTGTAAAATGCCTCTCCAAGCTTTATCCTCATGCCAGACATCTTTATCGCGCCGATGGATACTATCGAGTCCCGTTTCGGGTCAAGGCCTGTAAGCTCTGTATCAATGACCGCATAACATGCCTCATTTATGGGAATATCGAGCAGCTCCTTCGGATACTCGGCAACCCTTCTTTTAAACAAAGTAAGCATTATCCACCCACCATTCCGGGACCGTACTGATCTATAATGGCTTCCTGAATTTTTGATATGATATGGAATGCCTCTTTAAGGGATTTCCTTTCGAGGCTGCTCAGTTTTGCAGGATTTATAAAATTGTCAGGAGGAATAGACCCCTCTATCTGCTCCATCTGGTGGTGTATCCTCAGATGGTTTATGAACTCAAATGACTGTCCAAGATCATTACCCATTTCCCTGATTACGGGGTTTTTGTCCCTGAGTTCCTCTATCCTCTCGATAGTGGATGTTGCATTCACGCCGGACTCGAGGGCAAAGAGCCTTATAATGTCCACAAGCGGGCCTATGCCGTTAACCTTCAGATTCAGCTCGTCTTTATGCTCACCGCTCTTTTCCACGATAAAGGCCTTGAAAAATCCGAGTGGAGGCCTGTTCTTTGTTATTACCCCTGCCATTTTTGCAAGAAATATTTTCTGTCCCTTTAATGCATTGTTGAGGTATGCCCTCAACTCGTCTGCAAGGTCAAATTGTCCATAGAGAGGCCTGAAATCGAAGAATATCAGGGATTTAAGCACAGAATCGGGGGTCGGACTCGATATCCATTTTGAAAAGTATTTCTTCCATATGCTCAAAGGCTGTCGCCACTCGGGATTGCTCGCCATGTTATCTGCAGGACAGAGTGGAAAGCCGCATTTAACAAGGCAGTCCCTCACAAATACAGAGAAATCAGAAAAATACTTCTCTGCCTCTTTTCTTTTCGTCTCATCCGCCATATCGGCATGGATAATCGCATTATCCTGGTCTGTCCTGAAGGTCTGCTCTCTTCGTCCTTCGCTTCCGAACACAATCCAGCAATAGGAAACAGGCGGCTTGCCGAGTTTGTTTTCGGCTATTTCGAGGACCTTTCTTATAATCCTGTCGTTGAGTTCCGAGATTATCTTTGTTATGTTGACTGCCCTTGCCCCTTCTTTCAGAAGCAGGCCTATTATCTTATTTATCTTCTCTGCTACCGGCACCAGCCCATCTATGGTTGTCTGGCTTTCTATGTCCTTTGCAAAGGAGAGGGGGGATTTGCCCTGAAGGAGCATGAGGTCGTGGTTTGTCAAGATCCCTCTCAGGTTTCCATCCATTATCACAAGCACATGGTGGATGTTGTGCTTTATCATCTTTAGGACAGCTTCGAAACAGTAATCATTTGCATCTACCCTTATAAGGGGCAGGGATTTTATGCTGTCTATAGGTTCTGTGACATCCCGGCCCTTTGCAACTACCTTTTCCCTGAGGTCCCTGTCCGTTACAATGCCTGTTGGAAGATTATTTTTATCCACGATTATCACCGAGCTTACTTTATGGGCTGCCATGACCCTTGCAGCCTCTTTTATGGGCGTCCCCTCTATCACCTTCACCACATCCTTTAAGGCAATATCGCCAACACGGGTTGTAAAAAGGACATGGTCGCTGCTGCCGTAAAACAGGCTCTTGCCGTGCAACTCCCTGTATGTTTTGTCTATATACTTTGAGAAATGGGACTGCAGGAAATATTCGGTAAATGCCGGAGTGGAATCTATAAGCTCAAGAAGCCTTTCCTTTGCAAGCAGATAGCAGACTGTATCATCTACAGCAGTTACAGTTGTTTTCTGTTTGTTGCCCATAAGGGACATTAATCCGAAGGATTCTCCCTCACCCCGGTAATCTATTACCACGTCCTCACCGCTGTCGGTTTTTATGGAGACCCTGACTCCTCCTTTTTTTATTATCCTCAGGGAGTCGCTGGGAGGTCCATCCTGTTTAAGGATAATGGTGTCTTTCGGATAAAAATCCACTGATATGCTGTTGACAACACTGTCCAATACAGCATCGTCCAGAAATTGAAAAGGCGGGGTGTTCTTCAGAAATTTTTTAATGTCCTCAAAATACATATGTCCTCCAAGGTTAGAATTTATAGCAAATGAAATGCCAGATTTTATAATTTAAAATACAATTAAATCAAGGACTTGCAAAAATGAATCGGGGCTGTTCTGTTAAGCCTTGTAACTAAAAGTAATAGAGGGCAGATTTTTGTTACTTTGTGTAGCAAAGGCAAGTTACAATTATTAATCAGTTGATAATTAAGGAATAAGCATGGAGTGGTTCTTGATCTCCCTATAAGAAAAAACAGGGCCGTCTGTGCAGATGTATTTGGGACCAGCATAGCAATGACCGCATTTGCCGACACCGCACTTCATATGAGATTCGAGGGTGGTGATTATCTTCTCATCAGGCATGCCGAGAAAGAACAGGTCTCTCATGGCAGCCTTAATCATTACCTCAGGGCCGCATATATAAGCGACTGCCCTTTTAAAGCCTGTGCGCACCTCAGGCCAGAGACCCGTCACGAGTCCCACGCTTCCATTCCATTTGTCACTTCCCTTATCAGCAGTCAGTACAACTGTTATTCCGGCCTTTTCCCATTCTTCTACTTCATCCCGGAATATAATCTCATCTGGTGTTCTTGAGCCGTAAAGGAGGGTTACTTTACCGACCTCATTGTGATTCTTTATAAACTGTTTTATAAGGGGTCTAAGGGGTGCAATGCCGATTCCACCTGCAACCATGACCACATCTCTTCCCTTTGATATATCTATGGGAAAGCCATTTCCGTAAGGCCCTCTCAACCCGATGGTTTGTCTTGTCTCCAAGGAATGGATTGCAGAGGTTACAACACCCGTCTTTCTAATGCATAGCTCTATTGTCCCATTCTTTTCAGGCAGGGATGCCACGGATATCGGGACTTCGCCCGCACCCCAGAAAGAGACCATAAAGAACTGTCCTGGAACATAATCAATAGAAGCCCCTGTCTTTACCTTGAAGAGTCTCACATCACCTGTGAGTTCCGTGATCTCCTCTATTTTGCCGCTCAGGGGTATGTATACATTCTCGTTCGTCCTGTTATTTTTCATACTGCCTTTTACTCCTCTTCCTCGCTAATAACAAGACCTTTTAACTTTGTTGCGATGGAGGCCATATCGATCTTTCCGGGGCATGTTATGGTGCATCTTCCGCACCCAACACACCCGAAACCGCCCAGCGTTTCAGGATAATGGATCAGCTTGTGATAATACCACCTCTTTGTCCTTTTAACCATTATTTCATTGGGCAGAATACCTCCGGCCATCCGTGTAAATCCCTTGAACATGCATGTATCCCACAGCCTTATCCTTTCAGTTCCTTCAGAATATGCCCTGTCTGTAACAGTAAAGCAGGTACAAAAGGGGCAATCATATACACAACCCCCGCATTCAAAGCACCTGCCGGCAACCCACTGCCAGAAGTCGTCCTTTACCTTTCCTGAAAGGATCATCTCCCTTATGCCTTCCAGGTTTATTCTTTTATGGAACCTTGCCTTTGAGCTGAGAAAGGCTTCGTACTGAATAATCTGCTCTTTTAGGTTTTCTGAAAAGAAATGACATGGAGTTTATTGTTTTTGCGCCTTCAGGAGAGCCTATCTGCACAAAGTACCTGTCTCCGAGGTCTGTCATCTGTACGTCAAACCCCTTTTCTAAATAGGGGCCTGTCCCGAGTCCCATGCAGAAGCATGTGGGGTCAGGATCGTTGCATACAATGGATATGAAAAGGGTATTCCTTCTTCTCTCTGCATAATAAGGGTCTTTATGGCCTTCGAGATAGAATTTATCTATTATCTAAGAGTGCGAGTGCAGAGATGTCGCATGACCTTACGCCGAATATGACCCGTTTTGTTCTATCTGTCAGATCAACTACTTCTTGACCTTTGTCCCTTGCCCCTTGACTCTGTTCTTTATATTCGAGCATTGGCTCGTATTGAGGGAAAAGGAATTCCTTTGGCGATGGCAGTGATGATGGACAGTCAAGAACAATCTCGTGTATCTTATCAACACCTTTAAAGACAATATCATTACCGCCTTTCATCAAAGGCCCGATAAGCTCCCTGTTCTTCCTGAGCTGTCTGAGCCAATAGGAGAGGTTGTTTTTGTCAAGAATGAATTCGCCTTTCACCCCGTTAGAAGTTCTTGTGGCAGAGGAATCTCCTGATGAAGCTGATGTTTTGTTTTGTGAACTTCTAACGGGGTTCATGTAATCCTCAGAGCCTCCAAATCAACTGAAGGAATTCTTCTGACCTTCTTGGGTTTGGCGAGAGACCCAACCCTTACCGCGCAAACCTTATATTCAGGTATTTTTGCTCCGGGGTCTGTTGCAGGATTCGTGAGGATATTTGCTGCAGCCTCTCTGAAATGGAATGGTATAAAGACAATACCTTCTGGCGTTCTATTTGTAACATATGCCTTGAGCTCGATTTCGCCCCTCCTTGAACTCACCTTGACCATAGACCTGTTCCTTATGCCCAGTCTTTCAGCATCCTCGGGATTTATCTCTACAAAGGATTCGGGCTCTTCTCTTTCAAGTACAGCAGTCCTTCCGCACATGGTTGCAGTGTGATAACGGAAATAGATGCGTCCTGTTGTAAGCAGGAATGGATATTCACTGTCAGGAGGCTCAGCAGGAGGAACAAAATCAACTGTGATAAATGTGCCGGGCCCCCTTGCAAACTTCTTTCTATGAAGATACTGTGTTCCTGAATGGTTTATGTCATGACACGGCCACTGCAGGCCGAATCCTTCCTGTAGTCTGTGATGTAATATCCCGCTTTAGGAGGGTGTGAGGAGGGCGATCTCTTCCATTATCTCGTAAGTCCCTCTGTAATTCATCTCATATCCCATTCTGTTTGAGAGTTCGCAGATAATCTCCCAATCGGGTTTTGATTCTCCTATTGGCTCGATGGCCTTTCTGAGAAGCTGAACCCTTCTCTCTGTGTTTGTGAATGTCCCGTCCTTTTCTGCATAGGATGACGCAGGGAGTATCACATCTGCATATTCCGATGTTTCATTAGGGAATATATCCTGAACAACCATGAATTCGAGCCTTTCCAATGCCTCCCTTAAGTGGTTAAGGTCAGGGTCTGAAACCATAGGATTTTCTCCCATTATGTACATTGCCTTCAGGCTGCCGTCATATGCCCTTTCCATCATGTCCATCAATGTGAGTCCGGGCCTTTCAGGGAGTTTTTTCTCCATGCCATCTCGAACTTTTTTCTTGCCCTCGGGTCTGTTACTGTCTGGTAGCCTGAATAAACATTGGGCAGCCCGCCCATATCGCATGCGCCCTGGACATTGTTCTGCCCCCTCAAAGGATTGAGTCCTGACATGGGAAGTCCTATGTGTCCTGTGAGCATCACAAGATTGGCGCATGCCCTTACATTATCAACACCTGTTATATGCTGTGTAATACCCATGGCATAAAAGAGCATGGAGCGTTTTTCCATGGCATAGATTCTTGCCACACGGCGTATATCGCCGGCCTTGACCCCTGTGATGCCTTCAACGACATCAGGAGAATAGCGCCTCAGAACCTCTTCGAATGTATCGAAGTTCTCTGTCCTTCTTTTCACAAAATCTATATCCACGAGGCCTTCGTTCACTATGGCATTCATTATTCCCATTAAAAGGGCTACATCTGTACCGCTTTTCTGCCTGAGATGTATGTGTGCAAACTCTGCTATCTTTGTCCTTCTCGGGTCTGCCACTATTAATGTGGCGCCTCTGTCAACAGCCTCAAGCATGTGCATTCCTATCATAGGGTGCTGCTCTGTTGTATTTGAGCCTATTACAAAGAGTACCTTTGCATCCGCAATCTCGCTTATGGAATTTGTCATGGCGCCGGAACCGAATGCTGCTGCAAGTCCTCCCACAGTGGATGAATGGCAGAGCCTCGCGCAGTGGTCTATATTGTTTGTTCCAAGAACTGCCCTCGCGAACTACATCATAAGGTAATTCTCTTTATTTGTGCACTTTGCAGAACTGAGGATGCCTATGGAGTCAGGGCCGTGTTTCCTTTTTATTTCATCAAGGCGTGCTGCTACGAGAGTTAATGCCTCATTCCATGTTGATCTTCTAAACTCCCCGTTCTGCCTTATCATCGGATATTTCAGCCTGTCAGGATGTGCAACAAACTCATGGGCGTTCCAGCCCTTTACGCACAGGCTTCCCCTGTTTACAGGATGGGATCTGCTTGGAGAAACTCCTACGATCTGTCCGTTTTCTACATGGAGATGCAGGCCGCATCCGCAGCCGCAATATGGACAGACTGTGAGAACCTTGTTCATAATTTCTATTTTAACAAACTTTATGCCCTATATCTTTATCATAGCGACATGATTCGCTTATTTTCCGAAAAGTAAAAAACAGGAGAATTTATAATATTCTGCATCCAACAGTCCCATATTCAAACTCGTCAGGCATTTCTATGGATATTCTCTTTATTGCCTCAAAGCCGGTACAGTGAATGGGAACAATCTTTTTAACATTAAGTCGTCTGAACTCACTTATCGTTTTTTCAATCTTGGCTTCTCCAGGGCCTATCAGGTGAAAGCCGCCTATCACACAATAGATGTCATTTATCCCGGTTATCTTTATAGCCTGCTCAATTGTATTAATTATCCCGGCATGACTGCAGCCTGCAATGATAACAAGTCCTTTTTTTAGTATTTATCACGACGCCCTGGTCATCGAGAACCCTGTCGTTCAATGTTTTGCCATCCCTTTTTATTCTGAACACATTTAATTCTTCCCATAAATGAATCCTCGGTATCTCTCCTGTAGTAATGACGCCCTTTGATCCTGCACCTCCTTCCTACCATTACATGATATAGCTTGATATAACAAGTTTTAAAATAAAAAATTATCCTTATTTGGTTATAGGAAAATTAGAGACCCTCGTCTTAAATCTATAGAGGTCTCCTCGCATAACCGAAGCAATCCATCCACAAGGGGTATTATCTTTCTTATACGCTACCAGATCGACATAAAATGCCAGGCTGCCAGCAGGCACCTGAAGATACTTTGATTCATCGGACCGAATTGTTGTTACTTCGATGGTGACATCAGCGTATTCATTACAGATGTGGCATTTTCCGGCTAAAACATCAAAGACAGCTTGACTCTCGATACTTGTGGGGTCTTCGTAGATATGGGAATTGAGTATCTTGCAATCTGTACAGACTATGAATTTTTTTCAAGCACATAGGGCTTTTTATCAGCAAGAAAGAGTCGTTTTATACAAAATACATCTTCGTTTAGAGACACCATAAGCTTCTCTGATACAAGTTTACTGGCCTTAATACGCCTAACGTCTAAAATCTTCACTTCGGGCTTCAATCCTCTTTCGGTCATATCTTCAAAAAAGTCTGGAATCTTTATCATAAGGTCCAGTTTGGGTTCTGCTACAAAGGTTCCCTTACCCTTAATCGCATATAACAATCCATCTTGTGTCAGCTTCTTTAAAGCTTCCCTTACTGTAATTCTGCTTACGCCATACACCTTGCAAAGTTCTGTTTCAGAAGGCAGCATATCATGGGGTTGCAGCATCCTGTTCCTTATCTGACTGTAAATAATGTCTATTAATTGGTTATAGGCTGGAATTGGAGATCGTTTATTTACGGTAGCAGAAGCATCTCCTGGAACCGGGGGAATTTATGCATTTTGTGAAATACCTCCAACTGGTTATGACATGATATTACTACATGGTTTTATCTCTGTCAAGGAAAAAATTTCTTGCAAAATATATTTTTCATTCCCTTGCTATTCCCCATCTCTTTCTTTTTTCCCAGAGGGACTTTCTTGTAATTCCGAGCATGTCCGCAAGCTGCTGCTCGTTAAACTCGTCCTGGTATTTCTGGATAAACGCCTTTGTGTAGTCCTCGATGGAGAGTTTATCGCCGAGGGCTGCATGTATAAATGACCTTTCTGTTTTTATGCCCTCCGGCAAATGCTCTGCCCTTATAACTCCGTCTTCTGCTATGAGGATTGCCCTTTCTATTATGTTCTGTAGTTCCCTGATATTGCCGGGCCAGTGGTATGCTTTGAGGATCTTCGATGCCTCGTTATCTATCTCATTCACCGGTTTGCCCAGTTCCTTTGAATATTTATGTATGAAATATCTTACCAATAGTTCTATATCCTCTTTCCTCTCCCTCAAGGGAGGAAGCTTTATGGTAATCACGTTTATCCTGTAAAAGAGGTCTTCCCTGAAAGTCCCCTCGTTTATGGCATTTTCTATATCCTTGTTTGTAGCAGATATAAATCTCAGGTCAACCTTAATGCTCTGTGTCCCGCCCACAGGCCTTATCTCATGGTCTTCAAGCACCCTCAGGAGCTTTGATTGAAGGCCGATGCTCAAATCACCAATCTCATCGAGGAATACAGTGCCTCCGTTTGCTTCTTCAAAAAGCCCCTTCTTTGAAGTTATTGCGCCTGTAAAGGCGCCCCTTACATGGCCGAAGAGTTCTGACTCAAGGAGATTCTCAGGGATGGCGCTGCAGTTAATTGGTATAAAGGTCTTGTCTGCTCTGCTGCTGTTAAAGTGTATAGCCCTCGCAATGAGCTCCTTGCCCGTGCCTGTCTCTCCAAGTAAAAGCACATTGCTCCTTGCGTCTGCAATCTTCTTTACCTCGGTGATTATCTTCTGCATTGCTGAACTCTCGCCTATTATCCTGCTGAAGTCGTACTGCCTTTCTATCTGTTTTTTGAGGAGGACATTTTCTGCCTGAAGTGCCCTTTGTTTAAGGGCATTTTTTACAATCTGCTTTATCTCTTCATGTATGATGGGCTTTACGACATAGTCGTAAGCGCCTGCCCTGAGGGCTTCAACAGCGGTCTCTAAAGAGGCGTATGCCGTAACTATTATTACGGTCTGGTCAGGAAACTTTTCCTTTATTCTTTTAAGGAGTTCTATGCCGTCGATTCCTGGCAGTATGATGTCTGTTATTATGATGTCATAAATGCCTTTATCGAGTATTTCGAGGGCAGACTCTGCATTGTCAACAACTTCGGCCTCGTAGCCGTCCCTTAAAAATACCCTTCTCAGGGATGAACTCAGGGTCTCTTCGTCTTCAACTATGAGTATTCTCTCAGACATTGGGCTGTATCGGCAACTTTATCACAAATGTCGTTCCCTCTCCCCTTTTGCTTTTTACAGTGATTGTGCCGTTGTGCTCCCTGATTATACCATAGCAGATGCTCAGGCCTAATCCAGTGCCCTTTCCAAAAGGCTTTGTTGTAAAGAAGGGGTCGAATATCTTGTCCATCACAGACTCCTCTATTCCAACACCTGTGTCATGGAAGATAATCTCGATGAAATTGCCAGCCCTTTCCATTTTAATATCGAGCCTTCCCCCTTCGGGCATGGCATCGAGGGCATTGAGCATCAGGTTTAGAAAGACCTGCTGTATCTGGTCAGAATTGAGTAGTAATCTGGGAATATCTCCTATTTCTGTATCGAGATGTATATCTTTAAACCTCTTGTCGTATTTCACCAGATTAATTGTACGATCAAGTATCTCGGGGATGCTCGAAACCGTTTTTTCCACGGATGATATCCGTGCAAAGTCTCCGAGGCTGCGGACTATCCTTGCAATGCGCTCTATATGGCTGTTTATAGTTTTCAGGGAGTTCTCCGTAAATTCTGTATCGTCATTCGATTCCGGCTTCCGTACCATGAGTTCTTGCACGAGGGAGGATATTGATGCAAGTGGATTGCCGATCTCGTGTGATATTCCAGCAGTTAATTTGCCGATACTGGCTAACTTCGATGCCTGAAACAACTGCTCCTCCATTTTTTTCTTTTCTGTTATATCTTCGAGGATAACCACATATCCGCCTGCCAGATACCCGGATGGGTCCTTAAACGGGCTGATATTTATCTTAAACGTCTGATGCGTTGGCGTCTGGAAGGTGATCTCGTTTTGTTCGTTCTGCAGGAGTACATCGCCAGGAATCCACGGCAATAAAAGTATTATCGAGCTGTTAAATGCCTCTGATTTTTTAATCCCTGTAATTGTCTCCATTTCTTTGTTCCAGTATTTGACCCTCAAGAGAGAGTCAACCGTGGTAATGCCCACAGGCGCGCTCTCTATGATATTCTCGCTGAACTCTTTTAGATAGGATAGTTCCCTGTTGGCGTCTGCCAGCTCCTGACGGGAGAGCCTGAGGCTTTCGGTAATATGCTTTATCGATTCAGAAAGCTCTTCTCTCTCCTTTTCTGTCAGAACGAGTTTGTTTTCGAATATGATCGCTGCTATGGACGAACCTATTGCTCCAGACAGTATCTTTTCAGCCTCGTTTCTCAACTCGAAGAGTTCCTTTGATGTGAGTTCGTCCTGTTTCTTCTTCTTTTTTAACAGGAAGGAATGTATCGCCTCCCTTGCCTCCGGCCTGCCCAGATACTGGGCAAGGATATCCTCTATGTCATTAACAGTGTAGGAACTGCCGTAGGCGAGCTCCCTTGCCTTTTCATAAGACTCCACGAATATAAGGGACTGTATCTCTTCATCCTTTGACTGCTTCGTAAATACAGATACACCGATGTAAAACAGCAAATTAAAAAACATGCTCCAGAACAGGGAGTTGCCCCACTTGCCGAGACCCTTTATTCCGAAGAGGCTTGCAGGATTGAGCATTTCAGAGCCGGTCATAAGTCCGATGAGCCCGATATCCTTTACAATGCCTGCCTTGATGAGTGCGGGCATTATAAGGGTGTAAAACCATACAGTAAAGCCTGCAATAAGGCCTGCGATTGCTCCCATTTTTGTCCCCCTCTTCCAGTAAAGACCCAAAAGAAATGCGGGCGCAAAGAGTGTCACTGCCTCGAAGGACTTAAGCCCCATATCCACGAGGCTGTAAAATTCTCCGATTGATGTGGCAAAGAAATAGCCGAGGAAGACGACGCCGAGGATTACAAGCCTCTTTATATTCAAAACTATGGCAGGGAATTTTGGTGCATCGTGGAAATTTATGAGTGTGGGCATAATTATACTGTTCATGACCATTGTGCTCAGTGCCAATGCCTCCACAATTACCATGCCTGTTGCAGCAGAAAAACCGCCTATAAAGGCGAGGAGTGAGAGGTATTGTTTTCCGTAACTCAGGGGCAGGGTAAGGACGAAATAATCCGCATCTTTGCCTGCACCTCCGAGAAGAAGCCCTCCGAAGGCTATGGGCAGTACGAATATGTTTATCAGGAAAAGATACAGCGGAAAGAGCCATACAGCCTTTGTTATGTGTGCCTCGTCATAATTCTCCACGACAGCCATCTGGAACTGTCTGGGCAGAAACATTATGGCCATCATTGAGAGGAAGAGGAGGGCAAACCACTCGAAATAGGCTGTCTCTGTGCCTGTTCCGAGAAAGAGCAGAACAGAATGCTCGGAATCCTTGATCCTGTCGAATATGTCGCTAAACCCTTCAAACAGCCCGTAAGTGACGAAGATGCCTACAAGGACAAAGGCTATAAGTTTTACTATGGACTCAAAGGCGATGGCAAAGACAAGGCCGCCGTGCTTTTCTGATGAATCGAGGCGTCTGGCGCCGAACATAATGGCGAATATGCCGAGTATCAGTGTAATGAAGAGCCCTGCAGCAGCACTGCCTTTCACCTCTCCGGATATAATAGTGAATGTGCTTATGATTGCCTTTATCTGCAATCCGAGATATGGAGCGATTCCCACCACAGCAACTATTGTTACAAGGGTTGAAAGTGAGAGGGACTTGCCGTATCTCGAACCCATGAAATCGGATATGGTTGTGATCCTGTTTGCCTTTGCTATCCTTACAACCTTTTTCAGGACAACGAGCCATACGGCAGCCATGAGTGTGGGGCCTAAATATGTGGTGAGGAATGAAAGGCCCGAAGTGGCCGCCTTTCCGACGCTTCCGTAGAATGTCCATGAGGTGCAGTAAACTGCGAGGGACAGGGAATAGATGTAAGGGTTATTGACTATGCTTTTCCCTGCCTTCTCCTTTTTCTCTGCATAATATGCAACTGCAAAGAGGAGCAGGAGGTAACACAGGACTATGAAGAAAAGATTATATGATGCAAACATATCAAATAGTTAATGAGCAAATGAGCAAATGGGTGAAAACTCATATGCTCATATGCCCATTTACTCATTAACTCTAAGCTTAGCTTTTTTTGTCTTCAGTTCTGTAGACTGCAAATGCTATAAGGATTATAAAAATGAGCCAGAAGGCGAATAGGTATTCGGCCACATCGGTGTGGAATATCTCCAGCAATGGCCAGTTAAGGCCAAGGAGACCGAGGATGAATATGAATATCCAGACTTCTGTGTTTTTCATTTACTCCTTTATTTCTTCCTCTACCACCCTGCCGATGCTTACGATCCTGTCATCTGCCTCCAGGTCCATGAGCTTCACACCCTGGGTATTCCTGCCCTGAACAGAGATGCTGTCGGCTTTTGTCCTTATTAATTTTCCCGAATTTGTTATCAGGACAATCTCGTCTTCATCCTTTACCTGAAGGAGGCCGACTGCATTGCCTCCCCTCTCTGTGAGTTTTATGGATATGACTCCTTTTCCGCCTCTGCCGTGAACAGGATACTCTTCTGGTTTTGTCCGTTTTCCAAGGCCTTTCTCTGTGACTGTCAACAGGCTTGTTCTTTCTCCTACCACATCGGCTGATACAACCTCATCTCCCTCGGAGAGCCTTATTCCTATAACACCCCTTGCTGTTCTTCCCATATCCCTGACATCGTCTTCCTTAAACCTTGCAGCAAGCCCGCTCCTTGTGCCTATGATTAAATCATTTTTTCCGGTTGTCCTCTTAACAGCAATAAGCTCATCTCCCTCATCGAGGCTGACTGCTATTATTCCCTTGCTCCTCGGGTTGCTGTATTCCTCGAGTGCTGTTTTCTTAACGATGCCTTTTTTTGTGAACATCACGAGGAATCCTTCCTTGAAGTCCTTAACATTTAAGGCTATTGTTATCCTCTCTCCCTCTGTCAGTGGCAATAGATTAACAAGGGCCTTGCCTTTTGCTGTCCTTCCTGCCTCGGGTATTTCATATATTTTTTTCCAGTATAGCCTTCCTAAATTGCTGAAAAAAAGCATGTAGTCATGAGTGGAGCCTATGAAGAGCTGCTCAACATAATCCTCTTCCCTTGTCTCCATACCGGTTAGTCCCTTTCCACCACGACGCTGGCTCCTGTAAATAGAAAGCGGATTCCTCTTTATATAGCCGTTGTGCGAAAGGGTGATGACCATATCCTCTTCTGTGATGAGGTCTTCAATGGTCAACTCTGCAGTCTCTGCTACAATCTCTGTCTTTCTTTCGTCTCCGTATTTATTCTTAATCTCTACAAGTTCATCCTTTATAATCTTCGAAACGAGTTTCTCGCTTCCTAAAATCTCCTTTAATCTCTCTATCTCCTTCAGTGTATCCTCATAATCCTTTACAATCTTATCCCTCTCAAGGCCGGTCAGTCTCTGGAGTTTCATATCCAGTATTGCCTGTGCCTGGACCTCTGTCAATGGATATTTTGTCATCAATCCGTTTCTTGCCTCTTCCGGGTTCTTTGAATTCCTTATGAGGGTTATGATCGCATCGAGATGGTCGAGGGCAATCTTCAGCCCCTCAAGGATGTGAGCCCTTTCTTCAGCCTTTCTTAATTCAAACCTTGTCCTGCGCAATATGACATCCCTTCTGTGGTGTAGGAAGTGTCCGAGCATCCGTTTGAGATTGAGTATGTGCGGCTGTCCATTAACAAGGGCTAACATTATGATTCCGAAGGTGGACTCCATCTGCGTGTGTTTATAGAGGTTATTCAGAATTACCTGCGGAACCTCGGCGCGCTTTAATTCAAGGACTATCCTTATTCCGTCCCTGTCTGATTCATCCCTGATGTCGGATATTCCTTCTATGCGCTTTTCACGGACAAGCTCTGCTATTTTTTCTATAAGCCGTGCCTTATTTACCTGATATGGAAGTTCGGAGATTATTATGCTGTCTCCGCCTTTTGCTTCCCTCTCAATCCTTGCCTTTGCCCTGACCTTTATTAATCCCCTGCCGTGAGTGTAGGCTTTAACTATCCCTCCTGTCCCGTAAATCATTGCGCCTGTAGGAAAGTCCGGGCCTTTGATTACAGCCATCAAGTCATTGATTGTAGCATCAGGATTCTCAAGGAGCATTATCAGTCCATCCACAACCTCTCCAAGATTATGGGGAGGTATGTTTGTGGCCATTCCAACAGCTATTCCGGCAGAGCCGTTTATGAGGAGGTTCGGAATCATTGTTGGCAGGACAACAGGCTCCTCTGTTGTCTCATCGAAATTAGGGGTGAAATCTACTGTTTCTTTGTCTATATCAGCCAGCAGCTCTTCTGCTATCTTTGCGAGCCTTGCCTCTGTGTATCTGTATGCAGCAGCAGGATCGCCGTCAATCGAGCCGAAATTCCCCTGTCCATCTACAAGCGGGTATCTCATATTAAAGTCCTGTGCGAGCCTTACAAGTGCATCATAAACTGCTGTATCGCCGTGTGGATGGTATTTTTTAAGGACTTCACCAACAACACCTGCGCATTTCGAATACTTCTTGCCCGGAAGAAGCCCCTCCCTGAACATGGCATAGAGTATCCTCCTCTGCACAGGCTTGAGCCCGTCCCTTATCTCAGGCAAGGCCCTTCCTATGATTACGCTCATGGCGTAATCGAGGTAGCTGGACTTCATCTCTTCTTCTATGCTTATGAATGTATTTTGTGGTGTCATAAGGAATATTCCTCTCTTTTTGCTAACTTTTATTAAGCCTGTTATTTTAACATACTCTTTAGTCTATTTATCTCTTCCTTTGTAAACTTTCTGTCCTTGTAATAATGGCTCTCGAACTCCTCCACAAACCTGTATGCCAACTGTTTCAACTCCTCTTCCCTTATGCCTGCAACAAACTCCTCAAGCCCCTCAGATTTTCCCTTCTTGTAGCCATGTCTTTCCATCTTCTTCAGAAAAAGGGCGATCAGCCTTTCTTCCTCTGTTTTCCTGCTGGAAATGAGGACATAGAGCATGAATACAGATAGAGACAAAACAGCCGGGATAACAAGATACTTTATGAGTTTTTCTTTATTTATGGATAGTTTGATTTCGGGCTTTCTTATGCCGGACTGTATTTTATGGAACAGGGATAACTGCTTTTCAAAGTCATAGCTTATTACAAAGGCGTTCCAGTAATAATTGATTGTGTCCAGAACGAGCCTTATCTTAAACAGGATATCCCTTTTATGGGGAGATACAAAGCCTTCAATGGATGCTGGAGTAGGATCTAATCTTATCCATCCTTTATCTGTATATGCCTCAACCCATACATGGGCGTTTTTCTGGGGGACAAGATAATATTTCCCGATGTCATTATAGTATCCTCCCCTGTATCCTCCAACAAGCCTCGCAGGCACGCCAGAAATCCTCAACATTACAGCCATTGCCGATGCAAAGTACTCGCAGTTGCCGTGCTTGTATTTAAAAAGAAAGTCCTCAAGAGGGGTCTTTGATACCGGAAGGTTCTGGAGGGAGTACTTGTAATTTCCGCCCTTTAAAAAAGTCAGAACCGATTTTATGTTTTCTTCCTTACTATTCCTGCCGGAAGTCAATCCCTTTACAATATCCATAATTTCGGATGAAATGTTTTCGG
This sequence comes from Dissulfurispira sp., assembly GCF_036745535.1. NCBI lineage: Bacteria > Pseudomonadati > Nitrospirota > Thermodesulfovibrionia > Thermodesulfovibrionales > Dissulfurispiraceae > Dissulfurispira > Dissulfurispira sp. The sequence goes on along the minus strand of NZ_DAIOFX010000024.1, from coordinate 1,257 downwards.
GCAGTTGCAGATACCTTTCTTTATCTATATCAATTTCGGAGATTGCATCAGACAGTATGGACACAACATCGTATCTTATCCTTTTATCCACTTCTTTCGATAAAGAAAATGTCAAATCACCGTATTTTTTTATATCGTTTAGCGTTATTAAATACGGCTTATCGAGGGCAAAGATATACCTGTGTTCATAAGGCTCAAGATATATTGTCTGCCTGACTTTTTCGCCCTTCAAGATTAGCGTGGAGATTTCATCTCCCCCGCGAACCCCATCCGTACTTTTCCATGATGCGCCGTCAAAATAATCGAGGACAATGCCGCGCCAGTAGAGATGTCTTTCATCGATCTTTTCCATATGCGCCCTGAATATGGCGGTTGCATCTTCCTGAATGCCTGATACCGAACCAAGCCTCACATTATCCGTGAATCCTGTCTTTGCCTTCTCTGCCCTGTTCAGGAAATTAAAGAACGGATAGCTTGTCCTCGGGAGCATTACGAAGAGAAACAGGGTCATGGGCATGGATATTAAGGGTATGAGCAGGGATTTCAATGCAATTTTTATGATCGTGCTTTTTGGCAGCTCTAAATCAGGTTCCTGAGAGTAGTATGTGAGGAGGACTATAGATATTGCCAGCATGAAAATCATGATTAAGAAATAAATGGAGAATTCTATGTCTATTGTGAGCAGGGCAGAGCCCGAAAGCAGAAACAGGGATATGAGATATATCTGCATATAGTCCCTGAATTTTTTTTCTTCCAGAAATTTTATTGAAAGGAGTATTAGCAGTCCTTCTACTGCCGAGACAACGGGGTTGTCGAGACTTAATCTGAAGAGTGATAGCAATATTACTGCCAGCGCCGTTAAGTTTAAAAACCACCTCGGCATATGGAAGCTCTTTTTGTAGTCAAAATAAACGGCTAAAAGACACAGGACTATGAATGCTGCGGAATAGATGAAGCTTATGTGTTTAAAGACAGATAGAAATCCTATAAGTCCGATAATGTACGTTATTATCTTTACGATAACTTCGATTTTTATTTTAGAACTACTTTTCACCTAATCCGTGCGATTTATGTGTCAGGCGCTGCTCAAAGCCTTTAAAAAGTGCTGTTTCATGTGCAATTGAAAGATTATAAATGCATCACCCAACAAGTGTCCAATGTCGTAGATGACGGATACAGGATAAAAGTTTGCACAAGTGCGGGGTTTAAAGTCTTTTCGCAGCACCTGACACATAATTTACACTTGAGAATCGCTAA
>NZ_DAIOFX010000023.1:15594-23872 GCF_036745535.1 Dissulfurispira sp. | reverse complement strand
TTACTATGTTCCTTAAGTCAATTCAGACTGGTAAGTATGTCTATACCAAGTGCCGGAAAGAAGGAATTTACCATTGAGGATTTACATAGCTTTGACGGAAAAGATGGAAGACCTGCATTTGTCGCATATAAAGGCAGGATCTACGATGTAACAAACAGCAAGCTCTGGAAGGAAGGTTCCTATATAAAAAACACCTTGCAGGACATGACTTTACAGATGTGCTGAAGACAGCGCCCCACGGAGAAGAAAAGATACTCTCCATGCCAGAGGTCGGGATATTGGTAGAGGCAGGGGTCAGGATGACAAAACCTCTGCCGGTGAGAATATTCTACATCCTTGCCTATACAAACCTCGCCTTTGTATTCCTGATAACATTCATAATAGCACTGTGGAGATGGAGTTAGAAATAATCAGATATGATGCCCTTGCTCTTGTCAAAAAATATTCCGACATTTATGATTTAACTCATACACTCACTTATTCCTGCCATGTTATAAATAAGGCATGGAAGCAACAAAAACATTACACATTGCGCGAAGATTAACACAGGCAGGATTTCTGCTTCTCATCTTTCTCATGCCTGTCTTCGACATACTGAGATACGACACAGCTACTAAAGAACTTTTTATTTTCGGACAGGTATGGTCTTTTGGTCTAAAATCAGGATTCTACAGTGACCCGTCAATATATGGGGCAGCCCATATTGCCGTGCATTTCTTCTTAAAGGCGATACTGCCATGGGTTATAGTCCTCTCCATATTCCCTCTGTTAGGGGTTCTTTTAGGAAGGTTTTTCTGCGGATGGTTATGTCCTGAAGGCGCATTATTTGAGCTTGCTGACTTTCTTACCCTCAAGACCCTCGGCCGCAGAAGCCTCTATAAGAAAAAGCCCAATGACCCCGATATAAAACCCGGCAGCAGACTCCTTTATGGCGTGCTGGCACTCTTGTTCTTATTAATAGTGCCTCCGCTCACAGGCATAGCATTGACAGGTTATTTCATAGCGCCTAATACAATATGGCATCAGATAACCACATGGAATTTTACCTTTGGAGTGAAGGCAGGAATCATAGGCGTATCTATATACATGTTCGTAACATCGATTTTGGTGCGGCATACTTTCTGCAAATACGTGTGCGCGGCAGGTTTGATGCAGATGCTTTTCGGGTGGGTAAGCCCTGTATCGTTAAGGATAAAGTTCGACAGGGAAAACCTCTCAAGATGCACTGACTGCAAGGGATGCGAGAAGGTATGCTTTATGGATGTCAAGCCGAGATGTCCGAAAAAGGATATAAACTGCGTAAACTGCGGGGAGTGCATTACAGCATGCAGAAGAGAGCTTGGAGACAAAAACCTTTTCAGTTACGGCTTCGGCAGTAACACAGCTGAAGATAAAAAACCCATGGTATTAGAAAAACCTGTAGTTGAATAATCTCCATTTTATAAATACCTGTCAATTATTATATTGACCATTGTTCCCTTTCCAGTCTCGCTCTCTATCCTCATATTCCAACCATGCGCGCCGACCAGATGCTTGACAATTGCAAGCCCCAGCCCTGTTCCGCCCAGTTCCCTCGACCTTGCCCTGTCAACACGATAAAATCTCTCGCCAAGCCTGTGCAGATGGTTAGGCGATACACCGATGCCCGTGTCATGGACATAAATGGTAATCCTGCCTCCTGTCTCATCTATGCCCACGGTCACGCCGCCCTTTTCCGTAAATTTTATGCCGTTGTCAACAAGGTTGAGTATTACCTGGATAAGCTTGTCCTTATCAGCATAAATAGTCTGTGTGCCATCTGGTATTGTCTTTTTCAAATAAAGCCCCTTCCTGTCGGCCTTCTCTTTCAGGGTCATGAAAACAGTATCAATCACATTTTCTACACTGACCTCGGTTTTTTTTATGGGTATATCTCCAAGCTCTATCCTCGACAATGTCAAAAGGTCGTCCACAAGGCTGTTCAGCCTTTCGCTGTGACTTTTTATCATGCCTAAAAACCGCACTGCATTTTCCTTATCATCCATTGCGCCATCGAGAAGTGTCTCCGCAAAACCTTTTATCGCAGTTATTGGTGTCTTTATCTCATGGGATACATTTGCCACAAAATCCTTTCTCATCTCCTCAAGCTGCTTCAGCCTTGTAATATCGTGCAGTGTAAGAACCGTTCCTGTTACCAAGTTCCCCGAATATACAGGTACTGCCGTGGCAATCAGATGCATATCCTTGTGAGGTCTCGACACAATGATCTCATCTGATACAACACTCTTTAACTCCAATGTCCTTCTGAAAATATCTATAAGCTGCGCATTCCTTAAGACCTCCATTATCTGTTTGCCTTCTATATCATCATTCACAGACATAAGGCTCCTGAACGGCTGGTTGGCAAGGATCACCATTCCTCGAACATCTGTAATCAACACGCCGTCGGACATGCCGCGCAATATCGCCTCCATTCGCTGCATTTCGGTCTCTGCAAAATCGAGCCTTGTCTTTGTCTTTTCCATTAAAGAGGCAATATCCATTACAATGCCGTCAAGTCCTCCCTTTCCTTTAGGGAAAAGCCTTGCATCGAGATTGCCGGATGACATCTCTTTAAGAAATCCGCTTATTTCTTTTATGGATTTCGAAATCCGGCTCAGGCGAAAAACAAAAAAGATTACTGCAATGGAAAGTATTATGATTATGAAAAGCTCAATGGTCATGCCTCAATAAAATATCCGACACCGCGCATAGTCTTTATATATCTGGGATTATTGGGGTCTTTCTCTATCTTTGTCCTGAGTCTTCTTACATGCACATCCACTGTCCTCGGCTCCACATAGACATCATTCCCCCAAACCGTATCCAGAAGATGATCCCTGCTGTAAATCTTATTTGGCCTTTCTGCAAGATACAGAAGCAGTTTAAACTCTGTGGCGCTCAGCTTTATCTGACGATCATCTATAGTGACTATGTATTTTTCCTTGTCTATAACCATGTCCTTTATCTTCAATACCTTCCCTGCTGTTAGCGACAACTCATGAACTGCTGCCTTTTCTGCCCTCCTGAGAATAGCCTTTGTCCTTGCCACCAGTTCCCTCGTACTAAAGGGCTTTGTGATGTAATCATCCGCTCCCATTTCGAGACCGAGCACCTTGTCAAATTCTTCGCCCTTTGCAGTGAGCATTATTATGGGCAGATTGGATGTTTCGGGGATGCCCCTGATAATCCTGCAAAGCTCGAGCCCCTGAATTCCCGGGAGCATTAGATCCAGTATGATGAGGTCATACTTATTGCCTTTTATTTTTTTCAGGGCAGATTCTCCGTCATACGTATAATCGACAGAAAAGCCCTCTTTTTTGAGGTTGTACGAGATTAATTCAACAATATCCGCTTCATCGTCTATGACAAGGATATTTTTCATCAACCAAGCGCCTTCCTTATATTTTCAATATCTATGCCCTTTTGAATTTTTACCTTCCCGAGCTTCTCAGGCAGGATAAATTTCATTTCCCCTGCCTCTACCTTTTTGTCCAGCTTCATATGCGAAATGAGTTTATCGGCATTTAAGTCCGCTGGCAATTCGGAAGGCAAGCCGTATGAATCTATAACAGCCTTTATCTTCAGGGCATCTTTTCTACCCAGAAAACCCATTATCTCGGAAAGCCATGCCTCGAGGTTCATGCCTATGGCAATCGCTTCGCCGTGAAGAAATCTTGAGTATCCAGTTTCTGTTTCTATGGCATGACCAATGGTGTGCCCATAATTAAGGATTGCCCTCAATCCCGCCTCCCTCTCGTCCCTCGAAACCACTTCTGCCTTTATCTCGCATGAACGTCTGATAATATGGGTCAAGGGTAATGGGTCAAGGGTCAGGATAGATTCTCTGTGCTTTTCAAGGAATTCAAAAAGCTCCTCATCCCATATCACGCCGTATTTTATTATCTCTGCAATGCCGCATAAAATTTCCCTTCTCGGCAGAGTTTTAAGCGTATCGATATCTATCCATACAAGCCTCGGTTGGTAAAAAGTTCCTATCATATTTTTGCCGAGTTCATGGTTTACGCCTGTCTTTCCGCCCACAGAACTGTCGACCTGTGAGAGAAGTGTTGTCGGAGCCTGAATGAAATCGATACCACGCATGTATATCGATGCAGCAAAACCTGTTATATCTCCTATTACACCGCCTCCGAGGGCGATAAGGCATGATTTTCTGTCGAGTTTATTTTTTAAAAGCTCGGTCAGTATCTGGTAGGTCTGGTTAAAATTCTTATGCTCCTCGCCATCGGGAATAATGACATGGAGAGGCTCAAATCCAGCATTTTTTATTGAATTTATAACTACGTCTCCGTAAAGATTAAAAACAGAGGGATTGCTTATTACAGCCACTTTGCTGAAAGAAAACCCTTTAATCCTCTCTCCGATATTTGAGAGGATTCCGCTGTCAATCGCAATGTCATAGCTTCTTTCGCCGAGATCGACTCTTACTGTCTGCATATTCCTAATCCTTCTTTATTCCAGTCTTTTCGATTATCTCTTCTGCCACTTCGATTGGACTCTTCCCTTCCGTATCTATCATTATATCCGCCTTCTCATAATACGGCTTCCTGAATTCAAGGAGTTCCTTTATCTTTTGAAGGGGATTATCCACCTGAAGGAGCGGCCTGTCGTTGTTATTACTCGTCCTTTTCAGGATGGTTTCAGGGGATGCCGTAAGACAGATTATCACTCCATTCTTTCTGAGATTATCCATATTCTCCTGCCTGAGCACTGCACCGCCTCCTGTGGATATGACTGCATTCTTTATCTCCGAAAGTCTCTTTATGACATTTGATTCTATCTCTCTGAATTTAGGCTCTCCGTATTGCTTAAAGATCTCTGTTATAGTAATCCCCTGCTCTTTCTCTATCTCGGTGTCTGCATCCACCAGCACATATCCCAGTTTCCGGGACAATATCCTGCCCACCTCTGTCTTTCCTGTGCCCATAAAACCTGTAAGAACAATATTCTTCATAAAATCTCCGATTTTACTGTGAATAGGTGAATGAGTATATGGGTAAATGAGTTTATGGATAAAAACTCCTTTTGCGCATTCACTCATATACTCATTTTCTCATTAACTAATTATGTTAATATATTCCATGAAACTTTCTTATTGTACAAGATTTTCATTAATTATTATCCTCGTTTTGTTCATTACATTCCCCACAAATGCCAAAAATCCCCCCTCGCCCCCCTTTAGTAAAGGGGGGATGGAGGGGTTTGAAAGATTCCGCGTTACAGAAGTCCATGACGGCGATACTATAAGCATAAGGACAAGGAGCTTTGCAGGCGTGCCTCTCAAGATAGAGCGCGTCAGGCTTATAGGCATCGATGCACCGGAGTTGAAACAAGAACCATGGGGGAGGCTATCAAAGAGATATTTGAAGAAGCTTATAAGCGAAAGCGACTGGGTTGTAAGTATTGAATTTGATGTTGAACAAAGAGATAAATATGGAAGGCTTCTGAGCTATGTATGGGATAAAAAGGGACGGTTGATCAATGAAACAATGATCGAGAATGGATATGCAATGCTCTATACAATCCCGCCGAATGTAAAATATGCAGAAAAATTCACTGCAGCACAGAAAAAGGCACACGCACGCCAGATCGGAATATGGGGCAAGAAAGGCCTCAGAAAGAGTCCTGAACAGTGGAGAATGGAACATCCGAGACAGTAGAAGCTGGAGTAATGGAGTGTTGGAGTATTGGAGACCGACATTAGTCTTTACATTACTCCATCTCTCCAATGCTCCACAGGATGCAATTTCGTTAAAGCTCTAATTTAGTTTTTCGCCTGTATAGTTCGAAATCTTTTCTTTTTTCCTCATATCCCTTTTTCCCCATCATTCCATATGTGAGATTCTTTCCTTCCTCGACACCGGGCTGGTTGAATGGGTTTATGCCGTATAAAAAGCCTGCCACTGCAGTCGAGATTTCAAAAAAATGGAATAACTGGCCGAGATGGTATGCATCTATTCTGGGAAGTTTTATGGTAATGCCCGGCCTGCCGTTCTTTGCAAGGGCAATCTCAGATGCCTCCTGCTCAATCCTTATCAGCTCACCGAGAGAATGCCCTGAAAGATAACTCAATCCCTCCATATCCTGAAAAACATCGGGGATATTTATATCAACGCCATAGTCCTCGATTGACAAAAACACAACCACCTTGTCTTCAGGCCCTTCCATCCACAACTGCAACTGGGAGTGCTGATCCGTGGTGCCAACAGACGGATATGGCGTAAGACCCTTGCCACCTTTTCCAAGGCTCTCTGCCCACAACTGACAGAACCATTCGGAAAATGACTTCAGGCGGTCTGCATAAGGCATTATTACTGTAATGTTTTTATTTTTAAGCTGCTGCATAAGGTAGAGACCTGATGAAAAAAGATATGCAGGGTTCTGCCACAAATCAGCATTCATGCATTTATCATGAATATCCTTTGCGCCCTTGAGCATATCGTCAGAGCTAATCCCTATCGCCTCGGCAAGGAGCAATCCCACAGGACTTAAGACAGAGTATCTTCCTCCGACTCCATGAGGGATTGGAAGGGACATAAGGCAGTAATCCTTTACAATCTTCCTGAGGTTGCCTTTCTCCGGGTCTGTTGTAACAATAACATGTTCTTCTAATTTTAATGACTGCTCCTGCAGTATTTTCCATGTGATCATAAAAGATGCAATGGTTTCCGCTGTGCTTCCTGATTTTGTTATAATGTTTATGACTGTTTTTTTAAGGTCTATCAAACTTAGTATATTCTTTAATGTTGCAGGGTCCACATTGTCGTAAATGAAAACCCTCGGCTTGTTTTTAAGATTGTGAAAGGGGCTCAATGCCTCAAGTATAGACCTCGGCCCAAGCGCAGAGCCGCCGATTCCCAGAAGCAGGAAGTTTTCGAATTTGCTTGCGTATTTTCCCAATTCCTTTATTTGAGAGGTGTCTGCCTTATGCAGGTCAAGGAATTCGAGTTCCGGGTATTTCCTTGTTTCTATTATTTCGGTTATTTTTTTAGTATCGATATTTTTGAAATCATCCTTTGTCAGGCCGTTCCTGCCCACAGCATCCTGCATTAAATTGGAAAAATCGATCCTTATCATAACTCCCTCCGGCTAATCCCTGCTCTTTGGTCTTTTTATCTGATTCTTCACAACCAGCATCACAGGCAATGCAAGTATTATTGCAATGCCCATGAACTTCGCAAGTTTCAGCGCCATAAAAATCAGGATTATGGCTATTATTATGAGCCAGTTTAACATAGGTCATGCGCCCTTTTTAGCTGCAATCAATCCCTCTTTCACTATGATAATAAATACTACAGTAAAACCGATTAACAGTCCATACGGTTTAATGACCTTAAATATGGCGAGTATTATGAGGATGGAAAAGATCACGAGAAGCCTGAACATGCTTAAGACCATCATCTTTGTCTGGGCCTTTTCTGTTCCGAGCAAAGCCCTCACGCTCCAGACGATTCCGCGCAGATTGACCTCGCCTGCAAGGCCTCCGATCACTATGCCCAATGAAAAGCGCCAGTCCCTAAAAAAGAGGGTTATTATCGCAAGTGCCCCAATAACAAATGCCGACTGCCGGTAAATCCTTTTAATCATTAACTCCGGATGTTCCATTAATTTTCTATTCCTCCTGTTTCTTCGCTATCCTGATGAGTTCCCTGAATCCTGCAATTATGCCGATAATCAGAAATATTACCGTCAAATAAGGCGATGTGCCGAAAAGTTTGTCAAGGCCGTAACCGATGGCAAGGCCGACAAACGTGGAAACAACAAGGTGTATGCCCACACTGCTTGCCTCAAGGAGTTGTTTTAATAATGTCTTTTCCGGCTGTTTCTCTGTCAATCAGTCACCCTTTTAGTGTAAATGGGTATATGAGTTAATGGGTTCTCACTCATAACCCCATACACTCATCCACTCATTAACCCATGTTCAGATAATATAAATTCCTTAAGTATATTTGCAATCTCTTTATAAAAAACAGTGCCTGCATATTTCTGAAGTTCGTTGCAATATTCGGGTATCCATTTAACAAGATGATCTTCAAGAAACTTTTTCTGAAGCTCCGAAATGCCGTTTTTTATCAAATAGCTCATGAAGGGCATCTCTGCTGATATGTGGTCCGGGATAAGGTTTATCTCCTCATCCATCACGATTCCTGCCGAGATGTAAAATGCCTGCACTTCTTCTGCAGCCTTTCCCCAGAGCCTCGGCCTGTCGCCCAGCGGGTAATTATGAAGGGATTCGTAT
>NZ_DAIOFX010000023.1:11728-15494 GCF_036745535.1 Dissulfurispira sp. | reverse complement strand
CCAGCGGGTAATTATGAAGGGATTCGTATGGCATGAGGCGTCCGTCCAGCCCCAGAAAGATACGGGCAAAATCCATTCTTATCTCCTGTGGCGAATCGGCAAATCTCATCTGGAACATATCCTTAAGCTGTATAACTGTTTCATCGGTGGGCTCATGAATAAACAGGCCGGCAAAAAGCCTGTACAATTCTGCCCTCTCAATGTCTTCCACATTATCGTAAAATGCCACAGTAAAACTCCAAAAAATGATTTAATATTATATTTTACTCCAGATTCTGCTTTATCAAGCAATAAAAAATCTCCCCATGGAAAAGCTCATGGGGAGATTATCGTATTTGCAGTGGATTAATAAGATTCCTTGTAATCGAATACAGGGAATATCTTGGCGAATATCCAGAACAGTACGAAAGGCATAATGAAAATACTTAATGCGCCGCCGAATCCTTCCTTGAAGGTTTCCCAGTCATGTGGGATTATCGGCAGGTGATAATGCATGTACCCTGCAAATGTCAAAGAGAATGCCTGCCCTCCGATAACGACGTTCCATCTCATCATAAAGACGCCGAACATCACAAGGATTACAGCGATTACCGCACGTCTTATCGTAAGCCCCGGCATTACAAAGAGAATAAACGGAATGAGATTGCCAATGGTATACTGTAATATAAATATATTTGTGAAGTCTTTCCCGTAAATAACGCTCCTTAAGACATCCCATGACTTGACTGCCGTGTATCCCCTGAAGATAAGGTCTAAAAGCTCAAGGCTTATTGCAAATATCAGGAATAAGAGGAGATATTTTGCAGTCATCCTTATGACATTGATTTCGACCCCTCCTATCTCTTCCCTTGTCTGAAGGTGCGTATAGGTGGTCTTTTTGCGGGATGCGAGGAACTTCTTAATCTCCATGGTGACTATGTATGTGAGCATGCAGAGCGCAATACCTGACACTACAGCAGACATTATAAAGATAACAGGCATGAGCGGCGTCATCCACAATGCATTTGCCTTGACAGAGCCGAAGATGAACCCAGCGTAACCGTGGAGGAAACATGCGACGGGGATGCCGAGACCCGCAAGGATCTTAATGGCCTTCTCGTCTCTTTTCAGAGATTCCTCGCTTATATCGTATACGCCGAGGGTCAGTGCGCAGAAAACGAGGTATTTAAACCATTCAAACAGGGTCTTATCCTGTTTCGCCTTGAGGGGCAGGGCAATCTCTGTAAAATGTTTCCTGTATATGAACCACAACTCCGATGCAACTATCGCCCCATATGCAGAAAAGACAATGCCAAAGGCAGCTATTGCAGAGGTGAAGTGAGGGGTCATGAATATATTAAAACCCCTGTGCGGGAACTGGAGATGCAGAACTATAGGCATGGGCGCTGTAAAAAGGAGGGCAAACGAGAACACAAGGGCAAATCTCGCCATATCCTTCAACTGTTTTATCCCGAAGACATGATACAGCGATGAGAGTACAAATGCCCCAGCAACAAGTCCTGTCATGAAAGGATACATTACTATCTGTATGCTCCAGTATATGTATTCGTTTGGATAGGTAAAGAGCTCTTTTAGTGTCCAGACTTCTCCATGAACCATGATTATCTTACCTCCTTATCCAGGCCGATGTAATAGACCTGCGGTTTTGTTCCGAATTCTTCCTTTAATATCCCTACCCTTTCTGTCTTTATAATCTTTGTGACAGGGTCTTTGGGGTCTTTAATATTGCCTATCTGTCTTGCGCCAAAAGGACACGCACTAACGCATGCTGTTTTCATGCCTTTTGTAATCCTGTGGTAGCAGAAATTGCACTTTTCAGCCGTATGGTGTTCGGGATGGAAGAATCTCACGCCGTAAGGACAAGCCATTATACAGTAACCGCAGCCGATGCAGGTCTTCCTGTCAACGAGTACGACGCCGTCAGAGGTTTGATAGGTCGCTCCAACAGGGCATACCTGAACGCACGGAGGATTTTCGCACTGGTTGCAGAGCTTTGGAACAAAAAAATGCCTTGTCTATCTCCTCCTTTTTTATATCCTGATGTTTTCCGGCTCCGAGATCGATCTTGCTTGTAGTAAAGCCATCCCTTGCCCCCTTTGGGGTGTCGGCAAATAGTTTCCCTTCCTTTGTAACAACGTATCTCTCAACCCATGTCCTTGTCACATTAGCATCGTAGGGGATCTCATTTTCGGTTTTGCATGCCTTGACGCAAAGACCGCAGCCGACACATTTGTATGTATCAACCAGAAAAACCCATCTTGTCTTTGATTTATCGTTTTTGCCCGCAAAAATCTTGTTGGGATTAACTATTTCCAGTGCTGCTATAGGCACTGCCAATCCTGCGATTCCCTTAACCGTATATTTTCAATAAGCCCCTTCTCGTTATCATCGTTTACCTCCCTTTGAAGCGCCAAGATTAGGTTTGTGCGGGTTATGACACATGGAACATTCAATATCGGGATTGTGCTTGTCGGGATCTATTCCCCGGATATTTGCCCTTCCGCTTGTCGGATATGGGAGATAAGAATGACATCTGAGACATTGCTGCCTGCTTTTATCTATGTGCAGTTTTGTTGGATTTGACGGATGCTCCAATGCAGGGCCATGACAGTTCTCGCAGTTTATAATCGCATGTGGTGACTGCATTAAGCTGTCATGTTTATCGCCGTGGCAGTCCTTGCAGTATTCGTTATTGAACTGATATTTTGCCTTTACGGCCTTCCATTCCCCTTCATTGCTCTTCCGGTGCCAGCCGTACATGTACCCTCTCTCCCAGACGCCGAAATCCTTCGGAACAATAAATAACGGGCAATTAAAACAATACCCACCAGACCGATGACAACGAAAAGCGGTCTGAACACATGGTTCTTCATAATCCCTCCCCGGAAAACTGTATTGTATATTCCCTTTAGCCTGCTAACTTATAAATTTTTTCGGGCTCTTATACCCATGACACTTCACACAATCCTTCTTTGCCCGGGCCTCCGTGACTCTCCATGAATGGGGCTTATGGCAGTCCACGCACTTCATGTTCATGCCCTTTATATGCAGTTCATGCTTGCCCACATTCAATTGATCGCTGTGGCAGCCCATACAAGTCCCATAATCCGGCCTCACCTTTTTATGTGGTTTATGACACTCATAACACTTAAACTGCATTGCTGCATCTGCAGGCACATCTATCTTTGTTGCCTTTTTAATTACCTGCTGAGACGGCTGGAAGTATTTCACATCTATTGTTCCCTCAGCAATCAATTTCTTTCTTACAGACTCGTCCCGTGACAGAAGAGACACTTATTCCTTCCAGGCTTTAAATCCTCGGTGCGGTCCGTATGGCAGTTGATGCAGGCTAATTTTTCCATACCTATGCCGTGAACCTCTTTGTCCTTATGGCACTGCATGCAGAATCTCTCCTCGGGCAAAAACTTATGCGCAACATAACCATGGCATTTGGTACATTCTATCTTCTCCATAAATACATGCTTTGCATGGTATCTGGATTTATTAACCTTCGCAGCCTGCGGATATTTTTCCTTCCCTTCCCAGTGGCATTCCATACACAGTTGGGATGGCACTATAATCTTTCCGTGTCTCGCCTCAACCTGCTTCTGTCCGAGAAAGACAAATCTGTACAACTGCACCACCTGCTCCTTCTTTGTGAAATGGTGGCATTCATGGCAGGTAACCACATTATGCTTGCTCTGAGACCATCTCTCCTGCGCATAATCATGCACGTGGCACAACTGGCATGCATCAGGGTCGTTCT
>NZ_DAIOFX010000023.1:0-11628 GCF_036745535.1 Dissulfurispira sp. | reverse complement strand
GTCGTTCTAAAAATAATCGTTGATCCTATATCCTGTAAAACCAACCCCGATCAGGAAGAATAAAGTGACCAGCGCAATGATAATCCTTGCCTTGCGCGAAATGCCTTCCGAGTACCACTTGACCACCCTGTCGAACAACCGAAACGGATTAAACACTCGAGACCTCCCCTATCTGTTCTATATCCTTTTTATTTTTTATTTTAAAGACCCCTCAATGTCCTGTATGCTGCATTAATAGTCTTATTTATATCGGCCTTTGTATGTGCGATGGAAATAAAACCAGCCTCGAACTGTGACGGTGCAAGGTTTATCCCCTGATTTAACATGCCCCTGAAAAACCGTGAAAACTTTTCTGTGTCCGATGTCTTTGCTGTTTTATAATCAACAACCTCGGTATCGGTAAAGTATGTGCAGAACATAGTCCCTGCCCTGTAGAATTTTGTTTTAGCCCCTGCCTTTTTTGCAGCGTCCTTCAGCCCTTCTTCAAGGTGCTGCATTGTCTTTTCGAGCCCTTTGTAGGCGTCTTTCTTTGAGAGGATATTCAAGGTCTCTATGCCTGCTGTCATGGCAAGGGGATTTCCGGACAATGTACCTGCCTGATATACAGGGCCTTCAGGGGCAACCATGGACATGATCTCCCTCTTCCCTCCGTATGCGCCGACAGGAAGCCCTCCTCCGATGACCTTGCCGAGGCATGTCATATCAGGGACTATTCCATAATATTTCTGCGCTCCTCCGTATGAAACCCTGAAGCCTGTCATCACCTCATCGAATATGAGGACAATTCCGTATTTCTCTGTCTCTCTTCTTAATGTTTCAAGAAAACCGGGCATTGGCAGGACACATCCGATATTGCCGACGACCGGTTCGAGGATAACGCAGGCAATATTTTTCCACTCTTTCTGAACAACATCCTTAAATGCCTTAATATCATTGAATGGAAGTGTTATGGTATTTTTTGCATATGATTTGGGGACGCCTGGACTGTCCGGAACACCGAATGTTGTAGCGCCTGAACCAGCCTTCACTAAAAGCCCGTCGGCATGCCCGTGATAGCATCCCTCGAACTTTATTATCCTGTCCCTCTTTGTAAAGCCCCTCGCTACCCTTATGGCGCTCATTGTTGCCTCTGTACCGGAGTTGACCATTCTTACCTTTTCAATGGAAGGGTATGCCTTGATTATCATCCGGGCAAGTTCTATCTCGAGGGGTGTTGGCGCCCCGAAACTTGTACCGTTTTCGATGGCTGTTTTGAGGGCCTTAACAACAGAGGGATGGGAATGCCCCAGTATCATCGGCCCCCATGAAAGGACATAATCTATGTATGCATTGCCATCAACATCGTAGATTTTGGAGCCTTTTGCTTTCTTGATAAATATAGGTGAGCCGCCCACTGCCTTGAATGCCCTTACAGGACTGTTCACGCCGCCGGGCATCAATTCGACAGCTTTTTTATAAAATATCTTTGATTTTCTCGTTTCCATTTCCCCAAAATCTCGAAAAAATATAGGAATTTATCATAAATTTATTTAGTTTGTCAAAACCAATCCGCAATCAAGCAAAACAGGCATGGTAATTCGGTTTCTCTGATTTCTTTGGTTTAACTAAAGAAATATTGCACCTAAAGGCTTTTCACTTATACCTGCTTTCTTTTTGGAGACCGTTCGAAAACTTGCGATACCTTGAAAACCAAGGATTCACACGGATACTAATTTTTCTCTTGCCGCAGTCCGTCATTGCCCGACTCGATCGGGGAATCCAGTTTTTTCAAGAGGGGACTGTCCCCGTTCCCTCGCGAATGGACAGGGCTTGACAAATGCCTGAAAAAGTTTTATACTGAGACACAGTCTCAAATAAGAGTTATGAAAATTGTAATTATTTGCAGTTGGATAGCAGTCAGGGATGAATAAAAATGGGTATAACTAATCATTCGGTACTGCCTTTTGTTATTTTGAATTTATTGAGATTTAGTCTGAATTTCTTTTGGAGGTTTGATATGTGCGTTGCTTTGATAGGAGGTATGGACAGGCTTGAGAGAGACTACATCAATGAGGCCGAGAAGGCTGGCATTCATCTAAAAGTGTTCACAAAACCGGAATCCGGCTTGTCGTCAAAGATCAAAAATGTAGACGCAGTGGTGATTTTCACCAATAAGGTATCACACAAGGCAAGACGGGAGGTGATGAACACGGCTAAAGCAAAGAATATCCCTGTTTTCATGTATCACTCGTGCGGCGTATGTACGCTGAGGGATTGTCTCGTATGTATAAAACAAGGAAAGGAGGAGTAAATATGTCGGCAATGGTGATAAGCAGCGTTAAGAGGTTCATTGATATGTCGCCAAAACTCGAGGAGATAGGCATCAAAAATATTCATTTTTATAACTCGAAAGGCAATGAGGAATTGACTACTCCGATGGTTGCCCTTGTGCCATTTATTGATGTGGTGGTCTTGGGCAAAGACGCCTACCGTTCTACGCTGACGGACAGGGTCGTCGAAGAAGCACTGGCAAGGCATATCCCTGTAGTTTCGGAAGACTGCATTGCGGATCTATCAGGACGCCTTTATTAAAAAAATCAATTAACAAGGAGGAAAAGAAATGTTCAAAATGAAGATTCAAAGTTTAAATCTTAAAGATTTAGGGTTGTTTTTTGTCTTTTCACTGATCACTATTTACTTTTCACTATTGACTGTCTCTCATGCTGCTCACCCACTTATTACCGATGACACAGGCACGCAGGGAAAAGGGAAATTCCAGATTGAGATCAACAGCGAGTTTACTTATGACAAAGAGAAAGAGAAGGTTTTTGATGAAGACGCCGGAGACTATGTAACAGAGACAAAGAAGACAACAGGCGGAGAACTCGCAACAATACTCTCATACGGCATCACGGACAATCTGGACATAGTTATAGGCCTTCCATATCAGTGGAGCAAAGTCAAAAAGAACGGGACAGTCGAATGGGATGTAGACGGAATATCCGACATGTCGCTGGAGGCTAAATGGAGATTTTTTGAAAAAGACGGTCTGAGCTTTGCCCTTAAACCCGGCATTACCCTGCCAACAGGGGATGAAAATAAAGGCCTCGGCAATGGCCGGGCGTCCTATGGCCTTGTCTTCATTACAACAAAAGAAATAGAACCATGGGCATTCCACTTTAACTTGGGCTATACACATAATGAGTATAAGCTTCAGGCGGATAAAGACGCAAATAGAAAAGGAATATGGCATGTTTCTCTTGCATCCGAGGTGGAAGTTATTAAAGACCTTAAGGCAGTGGCAAATATAGGCATGGAGAGGAATCCTGATAAGGCATCGAATACCCACCCTGCATTTATCCTCGGAGGATTGATTTATTCGGTCACAGAGAATTTTGACATAGATATTGGAGTAAAGGGCGGGCTTAACAAGCCGGAAACGGATTTAACATTCCTTGCAGGAATAGCTTTCAGGTTTTAGTTTGGGGTTTTAGACAAAATGCAATACAGCATCATTCATGAACTGCCCGGCAGATTGAGGATTGCCCTAAAGATTCCCGGTGGCTTCTCCTTTAATATGGAAGACATAAGAGGGATTAAAGGGGTATTCTCGGTTTCATTCAGCAGCAAAACACGCAGCCTGCTTATAAAGCATAATGGAAGCGGAGCTTTAAGAAATGAGATTGTAAAAGCCATTGAGAATGCGCCTCTCGGGCTTTTTTTAAAGAAGTCGCAGGGCAGTGATGCTGCCGTAAAAAATAGAGATAAGCTTGCAGAGAAGAAAAAAGCCGTTATCGGAGCGGGGGCAAGGCTTTTGCTCTCGCCCCTCCTGCCTTTGCATCTCAGAATTCCGCTGTTTTTTTACGGAGCGTTTCCGTTTTTTAAAAAAGGGATTGCTTCGCTCATCAGAAAGAAAATCGATGTCAATGTCCTTAATGCAACTGCAATAGCTGCATCTATGGGAATGCGGGATTATAAGACAGCCGGGATGATCGCCCTTCTCCTTAAAACAGGCGAATACCTCGAGGAACGGACGCGGGACAGATCAAGAAAGATGCTGACCGGCGCCTTTTATGTTGAAGACGGGCATGTATGGATAAAAGAGGGCGGAATCGAAAAAGCAGTGAAGGCTTCTTCTATCCGTGAAGGCAATATCGTGGTCGTGAGAGCAGGTAGTCGCATTCCTGTTGACGGCATTGTAGTTGAAGGCGAGGCTATGGTTAATCAATCATCGATAACAGGAGAGCCTTTGCCTGTAATGAAAAGGCAAGGGGCAACGGTCTATGCAGCAACGGTTGTGGAAGAAGGCTCTTTGTTCATCGAGGCTTCAAACATAGGCAGCGGCACCAAAATAGCAAAGATAGTAAAGATTATCGAAGAGTCAGCGCATTTAAAAGCAGATATAGAAAGCCATGCGGAAAAATTAGCAGACAGGGTTGTGCCTTATACATTTGCATTAAGCGGATTGACATATCTTTTTACCGGCAATGCAGCGCGTGCTGCGTCCGTTTTACTGATAGATTATTCATGCGCCATAAAGCTATCAACGCCTTTGTCGATAATGAGCGGGATGCTCATGGCTGCAAAAAAAGGCGCTCTAATCAAAGGCGGGAAATTCATAGAGAAATTGTCAAAAACGGATGTATTTGTGTTTGATAAAACCGGCACGCTCACAAAGGCGAATCCTTCAATTATAGATGTAATACCATTTAACGGCTACAAGAGAGACTTTGTCTTGAAACATGCCGCCTGCGTGGAAGAGCACTTTCCCCATCCTGTCGCGACAGCGGTCATAAATAAGGCGAAAAACGAAGGCCTTATCCACGAGGAAGAACACAGCGAAGTCGAGTACATAGCGGCGCACGGAATAGCCTCGCATCTCGGAGGCAGGAGAATACTTGTAGGCAGCAGGCATTTCATCGTAGAGGACGAAGGAATTGACGACTCTTGCTGCAGGGAAATTATTACTAAAGCTTCATCCGGAGGCCATTCAATTCTTTATGTGGCAATAGATGACAAATTAGCAGGACTCATAGTCATCGAAGACCCTCTTAGAGAAGAAGCTTTGGGGTTTATAAAAAGGCTCAAAGATTCCGGAATTAGCAAAATACTAATGATTACCGGTGATGCCGATGCATCTGCAAGAAATGTTTCCGGCAGGCTCGGCATAACCGAGTACTACAGCCAGGCATTGCCGGATAAAAAGACCGAAATAGTCAAATGGCTGAGGAATTCGGGCTATGTGGTTGCGATGGTCGGAGACGGTATTAACGACTCCGCGGCTTTAGCCAATGCGGATGTGGGCATATCAATGAAGCATGGGGCTGACATTGCAAAAGAGGCATGCGATGTTTTGCTGCTTGATGGCAGCCTCATGTCTATCATTGAAGCAAAAAAGATAAGCGAAAGAGTAATGAACATCATAAGGCAGAATTTTAAATGCATAGTAGGCATTAATTCGTTTTTGATACTTTTAAGTCTCAAAGGACTCTCCACCCCTTTATTTTCAGCCTTTATGCATAATGCTTCTACAGTTCTGTCGGCATTAAACAGCATCAGACTTGGTTCTGACAAAGATGCTCCGGCAATGGAAAAGCATGGTAATGTTTGCCGCTTTGGGTCCCAGATACAGAAAAAATCTTTTTGCGGATGGAAGAGGTAATTAATGGTTAATCCTTTGAGGTTACAGCAGGAAACCTATGAGGACTCATACAGCGACTTTGAGGCTTGTTATAGTTACATCGTCTTCAGGTATCGGTTCGCCTTCTGCAAGGTAGTCTTCTATAAAGTCTCTGATTATAGAGTGAATTTCCTTTATAGTCTCCTCATACGTCTCGCCCTGTGCGTGGCACCCCGGAAGCGCAGGACAGAAGGCAAAATAACCGCCTTCTTCGCAAGACTCAATGATGATCGTAAACCTATAGTCTTTTGTCTGCATAGCTTCCGCCTTGTTTTTTATACAAATATTAGCAAACAACATATTTATTGTCAATGGCTGGAGGGAATATGATTGTGAGTTTTATAGAAGGCAGGATAAGGCTCAGGCACGAGATATTAAAGAGGCCTTATGCTGCGGAGAAAATAAAGAAGATTTTTCTCTCGATGAAAGGCGTCATGGATATCTCGATGAATCATAAAACGGGCGGCATGCTGATAATATACGACAGCGGCGTCCTCGACATTAAGGACATAAGCCGCAGGCTGGCTCTGCTTATGGATTTGAGAGCGGACGATAAAAAGGGCTTCGTTTATCCGAGAAAAACGGTCAATGCCGGCATGCTCGCTTCGCTGATAATAAGTCTTTTGGGAGCGGCGACCGGAAAGACTGCCCTGCACATAGCGGCGGGGATAGTGTTTGCCGGCTTTGCAGGCGCACATACTTATAAATACAGACAGATGTTATTTGCATAGGAGGAAAGAGATATGGCTCCATTGAGCATTTTGCCCGGCAGGGTAAGATTTGAAAGTCCGGGCATAGTCGGACAGTTAAAGACATGCAGCAGCCTTAGAGAAAGCATCTGCAGGCTCGACGGCGTATTGGACGCGTCGGTGAACTACAGGACAGGCAGGATACTCGTGAAGTTCAACGAGTATGCGGCCGATGGAGACAAAATAGCGGGAAAAATTAAGGAGCTTATAAAAAACGCTCCGCTCATGAAGACCCGGATAACGGATATCGGAATCCAAAAAGACAAAGGCGCTCACGGCATTGTGAGACACGCGATCATAGACGCGGTGGCCGGAGCGATTTTGCCGAGGCCGTTGAATGTTATCGCTCCGCTTTTTATAACGGCTGCGATGAAATAGACCGCCGTAGGCGGCGAATATCGTTTAATTAAAAGGGGGTAGATCATGACCCAAGAGAAGAAGGAGACAAAGTCGGAGGAAGGAGAAAACAACGGCAAGGAAGGAGGAAAACGCATGGGAGAGGGAATATTTATAAGTAAGAAAAGTCTTTGGCTGATGGCTGGCGGGGCATTAGGCGCGATTGCCGCGCTCGGTCTTGGAAAGACCTTCAAGAAGATCAGGCCTGCAGTTATAGGGGCGGTTAAAGAGGGATATGCTTTTAAGGAGTGGGTAGCGGCAAAAATAGAGACAGTAAAAGAAGACATCGAAGACATAGTCGCAGAGGCGAAACATTCTTATCACAAAGACCTTGAAGCGTCTGCGGAGGCTGTAAAAAAGGAAAAAGAGATTATAGAAAAAGTTGAGCAATTGGTAGGGAAAAAGATGTCAAGGAAGAAAGCAGCCAGGGAGGGAGAATAATCATGGAAACTAAAAACATGAAAACAAGCTCAAAAAGATACATCGGCTCGTTTTTGAAGGTAGCGCTCGGAGCCGGAACGGTAATAAGCGGCGCCTATGTGTTTTCGAGACTTAAGGAAAAGCAGGACTCGGAAACGAGGCTCGAAAGGATGGAGCAGATGCTCGATGAGATTTCCGAGGAAGGCGCGGAAAAGAAAACAAAATAAAGCGAGATAGATAACGGCAGGTTTGACGGCCTGCTATTATTCTGGCCTTAATATTGAAAAAGAGACTCCATTATTTTGGAGGGCGATATGATAATTCCTATGAATGAGATGTATCTTGGCGAAACCGCAGAGATAATGTCTTTGGATGAGCAGATTATAGGGATTAGACGGCTCAGGGACATGGGCCTGCGCGAAGGCAAGTTGATAGACCTGCTGCATTACGACCCTCTCGCAAACAGGAAAATTATTATAGGCGTCGATAATGCGAGAATAGCCTTCGACGCGGAGCTTGCAGGTCACATCAAGGTAAGGCCGTTAAAAAGCTACTACGAAGTCGTCGAGGCTCAGGCCAATTACGACAGGCTCACGGGCTGCCTGAACAGGCATTCCATCGAGTGCATCTTAACGAGGGAATATGAAAAATTCTTATCGAACAAGATACCGCTTTCCATCCTCCTTGCGGATATAGATTATTTCAAACGGATCAACGACACTTACGGCCACGGCGCCGGAGACGGAGTTCTTAAAAACATCTCTGCTTTATTCAAGCAGCTTTTGCGGAGGTCGGACTGCCTTTGCCGATGGGGAGGCGAGGAGTTCCTTATACTGCTGAGAGGCACCTTGATGAACGAGGCGCTCCAGATAGCCGAAAGGCTGAGAGAGTCCGTAGAGTCGCACATATTTCAGCCGTTCAAAGGAAGCGGTTTCGTGACCGTCAGCATGGGCGTATGCGGCCTTCCCCCGGACAGACGAATAGAGCATCTGCTGGAAATGGCGGATACCGCCCTTTACGAAGCGAAGAAAAGCGGCAGAAACCGCGTAAATTCATGCGAGGTGGCGATATGAAACCCGTTGTTCATTTGCCCGGGATCGAAGGACTGTTTTGTGGTATAAGCCCTTGCGCCCACGACTGCCTTACTCTGCACCAGTTAAGCGAGTCC
Source organism: Dissulfurispira sp. (assembly GCF_036745535.1). Lineage (NCBI taxonomy): Bacteria > Pseudomonadati > Nitrospirota > Thermodesulfovibrionia > Thermodesulfovibrionales > Dissulfurispiraceae > Dissulfurispira > Dissulfurispira sp. Next base: position 3,236 of record NZ_DAIOFX010000023.1, on the reverse strand, counting down.
CTCGGCAATGCAGTGGACGCAAAAGACAGGCTTACCCATAATCATTCCCAGTATGTGGCGGTCATAAGCTATCTGATCGCGCTCGCTATGGGATTCAATGCAAAGCAGGCGGATGTTATCCACATCGCCGGACACCTGCATGACATAGGCAAGATCGGCATACCGGACAGCGTATTGAAGAAAACCGGCTCATTTACGGAGCAAGATTGGGAATGGATGCGGAGGCATCCGGAGATCGGCGCAAAGATCGTAAGTCCGGTAAAATTTTTTAAATCCAACGGCGGCGTCCGGGAGATAGTCCTTTATCATCACGAGAGGTATGACGGAATGGGTTATCCGCACAATCTACAAGGCTCGGATATACCTATCGGAGCGAGAATAGTTGCAGTTGCCGATACCCTCTCGGCGCTCATTCAGGACAGGCCTTACAGAAAGGGCAGAGACTTCGATGCTGCCGTCGAAGAGATCAGAAGAGGCTCTGGCTCTCAGTTCGATCCTGTCGTCGTAAGGGTTTTTGTAGAGATAAAAGACAATATCAAGCAATGGATGGAGGGAGTATGATGGGCATTGAAGCACCCGCTCCGCTTGGGCTTTTATTGGAAGGAGAAAAGGCGGAGATCGTGGAGATAAAAGAGCAGAGGGGCTATTGCCACGGGAAAAGCAAAAATGAGTTCTGTCATGCGGAGGACATGGGGCTCCGCATCGGCAAAGTAGTGGAAATGCTTAATAACAGAGGAACCGGACCGCTTCTTTTAAAAGTGGACGAATCGCGCATAGCCCTCGGCAGGGGCATGGCAATGAATATAATGGTGAGGAGGATATAAAAATGAATTTGGCGATGCTTAAACCCGGAGAAGCCGGGAAGATCGTGAAGATTGGAGCTATAGGCCCTTTAAAAAGGAGGCTTATGGACATGGGAGTGCTTGTGGGCGAAAAGGTGAAGGTCGAAAAGGTAGCGCCGCTTGGCGATCCTATTGAAGTGACAATCAAAAATTATAATCTCTCTCTGAGAAAGAAAGAGGCCGAGGGGATAGCAGTGGAGGTGGTGAAGTGACAACAGCAGTCAGCAATCAGCAGTCAGCAATCAGTTCGGGGAAAAAGGCCTTAACCGTTGCAGTAGCGGGAAATCCTAATTCCGGCAAATCAACATTAATTAATGCCATTGCAGGAACGAGGCTGCATGTGGGCAACTGGCCCGGCGTTACTGTCGAAAAAAAATCCGCTGTATTCGAACATGGGGGCAGAAAGATAAAACTCGTAGACCTTCCCGGCACATACAGTCTGAGTCCATACACTCAGGAAGAGATAATAGCAAGGGATTATCTTGTTCACGAAAAGCCGGATGTGATAATTAATGTAGTTGATGCGACCAATCTCGAACGCAATTTGTATCTTACTGTCCAACTGCTGGAGTTGGGTATACCTGTCGTCATTGCCCTGAATATTTACGATGAGGCGGAAAAGAAAGGCTATTGGTTTGATATTAAAAAGATGGAGGAAATGCTCGGTGTTAAGGTGGTCCCGACCGTATCTACAAAGAAAAAAGGGCTTGACGATTTGATGAAGGCGGTTGTTGAAATCTCTGCTTCGCCTGAACCGCATCTTCCCAGACAGTTGAATTACGGGCAAGATATTGAAGATGCCGCATCAGCGCTCGACATGCAGATCAAAAATGCTTATCCGTCCCTTGCTGCAAAATACCCCTTGAGATGGCTTTCGTTCAAACTCATGGAAGGAGACGACCATGTCCGGAAAGAAGTAAATCTTTCAGGCGACGGGGCTTTTATCGCAGATTCTACGGCGCATCTGAAAAAGGCGCACGGCGAAGACATAGAATCCATAATGGCGGATGTTAGATATGCGCTTGCATCCGGCCTTACCCGTGAAGTATTAAAGCGTCCTGAATGGAGAAAAGCCGATATTACCGAAAAAATAGACAGGGTTGTTCTGAACAGGTTTTTAGGTATACCGGTATTTCTTGCCGCTATGTGGCTCGTATTTAAGCTGACATTCGATGTCTCGACTCCTTTTGTTGACTGGATAGACGCCATGACAACCGGGCCTTTCAAGAGATGGGCTGAGGCTGTTTTAGGCTTTATCCACGCCCCTCAATGGACAGTCTCGCTCGCAACCGATGGAGTTATCGCAGGCGTAGGTTTTGTTTTGGTTTTTGTGCCGGTGATATTTGCGATGATGTTTTTTATCACTTTCCTTGAGGGAAGCGGCTACATGGCAAGGGCTGCCTTTGTTATGGACAGGGCAATGCATGCCATAGGCTTGCACGGAAAATCGTTCATACCTATGCTTCTTGGATTCGGATGCAATGTCCCCGCGGTCTACGCGACGAGGACACTCGAAAACCCGAGGGACAAGGCGCTGACAGCTCTGCTAATTCCCCTTATGTCTTGCGGGGCAAGGCTTCCTGTTTATGTTGTTTTTATCGGGGCCTTTTTCGCTGCAAATGCCGGAACGGTTCTGTGGTCATTGTATGTGATGGGAATTGCACTCGCTGTGCTTATGGGTATTATATTCAAAAAGACTCTTTTTAAAGGCGAATCCCCGATGTTCATAATGGAACTTCCTCCATACAGGATGCCTTCGTTCAGGAGTCTGATGATACATACGTGGGAAAAGGGAAAGCACTTTCTCATTAAGGCAGGCACATATATTCTTGCGGTTTCCATACTCGTGTGGTTCCTCTTAAACCTGCCTTGGGGAGTCGAAAACAAAAAAGACTCTTATTTAGGAAAGATGGGACAGGTGATAGCTCCGGCTCTTGAACCTCTCGGATTCGGCAATTGGGAGGCCGCGTCGTCGCTCGTTTCGGGACTGATAGCCAAAGAAATAGTCGTTGGAACGATGGGAGAGATATACGTTCAGAAGGCGGAGGATGACAAGAAAGAAAAGCCTTTGTTGACCGACGACCTGAAAGAGATAGGGACATCCTTTGTAGGCGCTGCTAAGGATTCTGTGTCGAATGTGGTTTCGACCTTCGGCATATCGAGCCTGAGCAGCGAGGAGTCTACCGAAGAAACCGAAGAGAGAACGTCTTTAAGGGATGTAATTAAAAGCCAGTTTACGCCTTTGAGCGCGTATGCCTTCATTACATTCGTCCTGCTCTATATGCCGTGCGTGGTTGTGGCGATAGCTATGAGGCAGGAATTCGGCACATGGAAGTGGTTCGGGATCGCATTCGCATACCAGATGGCGCTGGCGTGGATTGTGGCGTTTGTGAT
>NZ_DAIOFX010000022.1:17156-24333 GCF_036745535.1 Dissulfurispira sp. | reverse complement strand
ATGGGCTTGATAGGGCCGTTGACAAAAAGAGCGAAGCTGATTGAGACAAGGGAGATTGTCAAGACTGCCTATGAATCAATTTTAGGCTATGCGGCAAGCAATAAAAGACTGCCTGATAACTTAAATGTTCTTGGGATAAAAACAACTGATGCATATATGCGGGGTTTACAATATTTTAGAGTTGGCGAATTAGTAACAAGTAATCTTTGTACTACTGCAGGCACATATTTAACCGTAAACGACAGTAGCAGCGGAACTTCCCAAACAAAGAATAATGTGGTATTCATACTTTTTGCCGAAGGGGACAATAGAACTAATGACACGGGATCAGCCTCTCCATTTGCCATAAGAGAGCAAGGAGTAAATGACTATGATGATATTGTAATGTATGCGGATATTGATAAACTCAGGAGTCAAATATGCACCTCTTTTACAATAACTACGGACAGTCTGCCTATAGGAACAGAAGAGATGCCGTATCCACAAACGACCCTTGAGGCAACAGACGGGACACCTCCTTACAGGTGGGGTATACAATCGGGTTCATTACCACTTGGGTTAAGTTTATCATCTGATGGTACTATTTCAGGCACACCAACAGCAGATGGAAGCTACAATTTTACGGTTCAGGTTACAGATAGCGATACTCCCAATAGAATTGCAACTAAGAGTCTTGCTATTACAATAAATCCAAATAAACCGAGAATAACAACAGAGTTTTTAAGTTATGGGACACAAAATCAGGCATATGCAGCAAATTTAAGTGCAACTGGCGGCTTAACGCTAACGCCTTATACATGGACTGTGTCAGGACTGCCTTCTGGTTTATCACTGCTAACATCTGGAACATGCACTGCAGGTTCGGTTACTCTTAATTGCAATGCTACTACACCATGTATTTGTGGAACTCCAACAGTTTCAGGTACATTTACAATAACTACAGAAATTACAGATGGTCGTTCAAGGACAGCGTCAAAAACCTTATCCATTGCTATAAATGTTGCTGCCACTGCCGGAGGTCCGACATGTACCCTTACAGCAAATCCGAGTTCCAGGCAGACAGCAGGGTCAAGCATTCTCACATGGTCTATAAATAATGGTCCCGCAAATGGCACATGGTCGCCCGCACCGGGTGGTGGCTGCGCAAATTTCTCAGGCTCAAGCGGTGGAAGCTGCACAACCGGGACAATTAACTCTACCACAACATTTACCCTTACCGTCACCAATGCGCAGGGTAGCAGTCAATGTGCTGCGACTGTCTATGTTGGTGTGCCTCCTGGACCTGCTCCATCATGCACACTTGTGGCCACACCGAATCCAGTTCCTATTGGGAATCCCACAACACTCACATGGTCTATAAATAATGGTCCCGCAAATGGCACATGGTCGCCCGCACCGGGTGGTGGCTGCGCAAATTTCTCAAATTCTTATGGGGGCAATTGTATTACCGGAAATATAAATGACAATAAAACTTTCCAGCTTACGGTATCCAATGCAAACGGAATTGGTCTATGTGCAACAACTGCATACGCATCATGGACTGCTGTATGCCCGGTTCCTTCTATTACGCCAACCTCTTTACCAAATGGACGAATAAATCTCGCCTATTCAGTAACTCTTCAGGGAAGTGGAGGGATGCCACCGTATACATGGAGTTGGACAGGCAATCCACCCGGTTTAAGCTTGAATTCTTCAACAGGGCAGATAACAGGAACTCCCACTACACCTGGGGTCTATAACTCCACAGTTACTCTTACCGATAGCTGTCCACAGTCAATTAGCAGGACTTATACAATCGCCATCGGAAGACATGATACATATCAAGTCAGAAATATGAGAGGTACTGCATTCTGGGTGCGCGGAGGCCAATACAGCAGCTGCACTAGGAGATTAAATAATCAAACATTCAATGTGGGGCGGCAAGATACATCGGCTGTCAATATCTACACCAATAGTTCATGCACTACCCCTGCATCTCTTTCATCAGTATCTTATGCAACCGTCATTCCTGTGGACGAGGCAGGTAATAGAAATGGCATAGTCAGGATAAACCAGTCATGGCAGTTGGTTGATTAGTAGTTCCCTCCTTCCCAAACCCCCATCTTTTTGGGGAAATTTCTGTTATAATTTATCAATGAAAGAACAACCCGTTAAAGAACTATCCGAAAAGCTCACTGCAATATTTCACAGAATAGAGGAAGTGGAATTTGCATATTTATTCGGCTCATTTGCGCGGGGAGACGAGTTTCCCTTTAGCGATATAGATATAGCTGTTTATTTGAGCAGGAAAGCGTCTCTCGCCGACGAATTAAAATTATACTCTATCATTGGCAGAGAACTGAAGCACGATAACATCGATCTGGTTATACTCAACAATACAAATAACATCATACTTCTTGAAGACATTGTCAGATACGGGAAAGTGGTTTGCGATAGAAACCCTTCTTCAAGAGAATCCTTCGAGTTGCGTGTTTTGCATGATGCAATAGATTTTAAGTATCAAAGGAAGGTCTTTGCAGGAAGATGAAAGAGCAGATAAGGATAAAAATCGAGAAAATTATAGAGTACAAAAAGATACTCGATAACATGAAAGAGGATTGCAACGATAAGTTTTTAAAAGACCCTGTCTATAGGGGAGCGATTTTACATTACCTGTATCTAATAGCAGATTCATGTGTCAGCCTTGCGGAAATGGTTATTCGGGATAAAGGGTTGAGGACGCCTCAAAGCTATCATGAAGCCATAGATATATTGGGTGAAAATAAAATTATGCCTCCTGATTTTGCTTATGAATTTGCAAATATTGCATCTTTCAGAAACCTTCTTGCACATGATTATGAAAAAATAGATTATTTGAAGATATGCAGAGAGGTTCTTGGTAAACTTGATGACATTTCCAAATATGTGGATTATATCAAGGAAAATTATTAACCCCTGATTTCAGTCTTGCTTCCCCTCCTTCCCAAACCCCTGCCTTTCTGATATACTTTATTAAATAATCCCAGGGGAGGTGTCCCATGCTTGTAATCGCTGAAAATCTTAATGCGAGGAATAAGGCTTACATGGAGGCTGTTAAGAATCGGGATAAAAAGAGCATTGAATCACTTGCTAAAACACTTGCTGATAAAGGTGCTGACATAATCAATGTCCAGTGCTCACTTGACGGCAGCGGCGATGAGGAGACGCTTCCATTGGTTGCGGAGGCTGTTCAGAAGGCAGCAGAACTGCCTCTCTGCCTTGATTCGAGGAATGCCGAAGCTTTGAAAAAGACCCTTACTGTATGTAAAGAGCCTCCTTTGATAAATTATCTCTCTGCAGATGAAAAAAATGCCGATGAAATCCTTTCCCTTGTAAACAGATTCAAGGCAAATCTCATAATCAGGGCATTGAAAGGGACTGTGCCCACAACCCTTGAGGCCAAGCTCCTTATTCTGGAGGATTTGATAGAAAAGGCGAATGCTGCCGATATACCCAATGAAAGGTTGTTTGCAGACCCTTCTGTGGTGCATATAGGCGGAGGCATAGGACAGGAACATCTACTCAATACCCACGAGTGCATAATAGCCCTTAATGAAATGGTCGATCCTCCCATAAACACTATTGCGTGGATTTCCAATGTATCAACAGGGCTCCCCAAGAAGTTGAAACCCCATGTAAATGCAGGATTCCTCTGCTACATCGCGGGAGCAGGACTGGATGCTGCCATGGTGGATGTAACGGACGCAGAGGTAATGAAGACCGTATATCTGATAAGGTCATTCAGGGACGAGGTGGTATTTTCAGCAGCAAGTATTTTATAACTGTAATCTCATGGAGAGCTTTTTGCGAAAGGGGGATTTTGTAAGGGGGACAAAGTCCCCCTTACGGGCTTATGCTTAAACTCCGTGACGGCATAATAGAGCTTTACAAAAAGGTTGCCACATCCATTCCCAGCGATGTGGAAGAGGCATTAAAGACAGCCTATTCAAACGAGACAGAACCCCTTGCAAAGGAGTCTCTGAATGTAATTCTTCAGAATATTAAGATTGCAAGGACAACATCCCGACCCATATGCCAGGATACAGGATTCCCTGTGTTTTATGTTAAGGTCCCAAAGGGATTGAGCCATCAGCTTATCAGGGATGCGATAATGGATGCCACCCGCATTGCCACGAATAAAATACCATTAAGGCCCAATGCCGTAGATGTAATAACCGAAAAAAATACAGGGGACAATGTTGGAGACCACTTCCCCTTTGTTTATACAGAGGAGACAGAAGAGCAGACCCTTATTGTTGATCTTATGTTAAAGGGCGGAGGATGCGAGAATCTGGGGCAGACATATAAGCTGCCAGCGGTTTTAACATTCGGAGACAAAGAAGCAATAGCTGAGCGTGATTTTAACGGAGTGAGGAAATGTATTTTAGACGCTGTTTTTAGAGCTCAGGGCAGGGGATGTCCGCCATATACCATTGGTATTGCCATAGGCGGCGCCAAGGATCAGGTAGCACTCCTTTCAAAGAGACAGTTAATGAGAAGGATTCCAGACATACACCCTGATGCTGCAATAGCCGAACTCGAAAATAAAATCCTGAATGATATCAACAGCCTCAGCATAGGCACTGCAGGATTAGGAGGCAGAACCACAGCCATCGGTATAAAAATCGCAACAGCCCACAGGCATCCTGCTTCATATTTTGTGGATATATCATTTTCATGCTGGGCAAACAGAAGGGGAAGGCTGATATGGTAGAAAAGTCAGCAGTCAGCAGTCAGCAGTCAGCGTCCAAAAGAATAAATACACCTCTGGCAGAAGATATTGTCATGAGTTTAAGGATTGGCGATATGGTGTTAGTAAACGGTCTGATTGTTACAGGAAGGGATAAGGTTCACAAATTCCTTGCTCATGAAAGGCCTGATAAAAAAGACATCCCCTTTGAACTCCATGGGGGGATAATCTATCACTGCGGCCCTATAATCAAAAAAGTGGACGATGCCTATAAGCTAATTGCTGCAGGACCGACAACGAGCATGAGAGTAGAGATGTATGAAGCAGATGTCATTAAGACATACGGCATTAGAGGCATAATAGGGAAAGGCGGGATGGGCAATAAGACCCTCGATGCGATGAAGGAATATGGATGCGTGTATCTGCATACAATTAGCGGCGCAGCAGCATATCTTGCAGACAGGATCAAGAATGTTAGAGATGGGTGGAAGATAGAGGAATTCGGTGCACCAGAGGCAATGTGGTTACTGGAGGTGGAGGACTTTCCAGCAATAGTCACAATGGATGCCCGTGGAAACAGCCTGCACAGAGAGGTAGAGAATATTTCTCTGGAAAAGTTAAGGCAAATATCACAAAATGAGTAAAAAGAGGTTCTTAAAACAGATAAAAAGCTTTGAGAAACTTATTATTGAACACCAGAATAAAATAGAGATGGAGAAAAGTAAAACAGTTCCAGATTTGGGCATGTAAAATATTGGGAGAAAGAGATAGAAAGTTATAAGATTGGAATAAAAAGAGCTAATAAACGATTAAAGCGAAGGGATGTGAGATTTTATGTAGACGGTATCTGCTGGGATTAGTTCTACTTTAAGGGTATTATTGGATGAACTGAGAGACTCATGTTTTGATACGGTGAAACTTATAAATCAGATGGAAATTGAACATTTAACAGAAGAGCAGGTTGAAGAAATCCTCGGTGAGTTATCGGTTTCTGTAATGCATTTACAAATGCATGCAGGTTTCGTAAAAGAAGAAATAGATAAAGTGGATTGAAGCATGTTTTTTATTGCCGGAGGGACAGGTTTTATTGGCAGCCATTTGGTTCGGGCGCTTGCCGGAGGCAGTTACAGCACGCGGTGTCTGGCGAGAACCCCTGAAAAGGCGGAAGTATGCAAAAAAATCGGGCATGAGGCTGTTATAGGCGATATTACAGACAGGGAAAGCCTGAAAGGAAGGCTTGACAATTGCGATATTGTTGTCCACCTTGTCGGCATCATCGAAGAAAAGGGGGACATGACATTTAAAAGGGTTCATGTTGAAGGCACAAGAAATCTTATAGAAGAGGCAAAAGGGGCAAACATAAAACATATATTTTATCAAAGCGCCCTCGGTGCTTCTATAAACTCGTGGGCAAAGTATTACAAGACAAAGGCAGAGGCAGAGGATATTGTAAGGACATGCGGCATTCCCTACACTATATTCAGATCATCCCTTGTCATCGGGAAGAGTGACGGTTTTACAGAAAAACTCAAAGAGCTTGTCCGTCTCGGACCCTTTGTCCCAATCCCGGGCAGCGGCAACGGGAAACTTCAGCCCATATATGTGGAAGATTGGGTGAAGTGCTTTCTGAAGATATTTTCTGACGCATCACGCATTACGCATTACGCATCACGCATCTATGAGTTCGGCGGTCCCGAACATCTCACATACAATGAAATAGTCCTGCAGCTTATGGAGGCAATGCAGATACACAAACCATTGGTGCATATACCTGCAAAGCTGATAAAGCTGAGCCTGCCTTTTTCAGGAATATCTCGTAAGATAGGCAGCCTGCTCGGCAAAAAAATACCCACGGTTACAGGTGAACAGCTCGGTCTTTTGCAGGTGGATAACATCTGCGATATGGATTCTGTGGAAGGGAATTTCGGTTTTGTCCCGATGACTTACAGAGAGGCACTAAAAAAGTTCATAGTTAACGGTTAACGGTGAACGGATAACGGAGAACGAAATTATGGCCACCCGAAGGGTGCATGAATTAATGACAACAGATGTTGTTACGCTGCCAAAGGACGCGAAATTAATCGAGGCTGTTGGAAAATTAGCAGATAACAATATAAGCAGCATCGTGATAACAGACAAGCAAACACCTTTAGGGATTATCACAGAGCGTGATATAACGAGGATAGCAACCGCTACAAGCAGCACCGATGAAATGAACAGCCTGCCTGTTTCCAACTTTATGTCCAAAAAACCCTGTAACCGTTTATAAAAATGCAGATGTTGTTACTGCCCTCGAAAAAAGATACCCATGGACACGCCTGTGAAGGATGTATGCACAAAGAATATTGTATACGCAAGCCATGACACCCTTCTCTATGATGCCATAAGGATTATGCATGAGCGCAGAATAAGACACCTTGTCGTTGTCGGTGACAGGATGCAGTTAAAGGGCATAGTTACCCAGACGGA